>CAMVMK010000110.1 GCA_947168585.1 uncultured Fretibacterium sp. | reverse complement strand
CTAAACTCTTTCTAGAAATATTTTAACTTAAAAAATCATTTTGTGCCACCACCGTATTTGCGAGCATGTATTTATCGAACAAATGCGCAAGCCCGACAAAACAAAGTTCGCCTAACTTCTGCCCCCATACAGATAAAAACTCTTGAACTGTGAACTTTTCAAAGCCGGTATGTATATAACTGTTGAGTGTTCCTAAAATCCAGTCAATAACGATACACGATAATAAAACGCTCAGAAAACCGTCAAGCCCTCCGAAAAACCACGCGAAAAGCCCGATAATGCCCCCGAATACGAAATCAGCTGCCCGTTCTTCCATTCATTATTTCTAACTCCTATTTCCTAATCTCCCAAAGGTTATTGCGCTTGCCGCCGCAATCGATATGAATAAAAGTCCTGTATCTTATACAGTAATCTAAATCGGGTAATTTACCCTCACCGTAAAGCCGTTTCACGGTCTCGAACATTACCGCCGCCCCTTTGGAGCATGATAAATCAGCTGCCTTGCCTGTTAAGTGTTTAGATTTTGGTACACCTCCCTCTTTCCTGTTATGTTCGGGACATCTGCAGCCCGAATTAACATGTACAGGAACGCCGAGCGCGTCTCTGATAGTCTGCGCCATGTTCATAACACGCTGGTCTATGTTGTCTTTCCCGCACCCGCATTTACACGCAAATTCGCTGACTTTGAAATTCTTGGTATCCTCAGCCATTATCGATTTACCTCCATTGCTCCTGCGATATTAGCTTTGTCGACCTCGTTAATCTCAGTGTCCTTGAAGTTGTGTGCCGTGAGGGCGTTCAGCTTCTCGCACGCTTGGTCAACGAGAGCCGCTATAACTATGTCATCGACCCATTCAAGATAGGGCGGAAGTTTGATTAACTCGTCCAGCTTCTTAACTACGGCGGCTTTCTTGTCCGCTCCGCTCTTGCCGATTAACTCTTTCTCCGCCCAGATGACTTGGTCAACTACCATTTTCTTTGCGTTGTCTAAAAATCCCATTGTTAAAATCTCCTGAATATAAAAAAACTGAAAGAGGCCTCCTAAGAAGCCTCTCGATGATAAGAATAAAATTCGTCTAAATCGAAAGTGTGTATAAATAAATCTTCTAAATTAAAATCTAAATAACAACAAAGGATTTTATATTAATTGTATTTAGTATTATATCACACAATCTAAGGAGCAAAAGTCTTTTAACTCCTAACCCCTCACCGTCTTTAGTAGTCTTTCCCTGTGATTTTCTTGAACTCTTCGACCGTTATCCAGTTCTTGACTACTGCCCTGCGGACTTGCTGCTCCGTCCATAAATCCATGTCGAAATACTTTTTGACCGTTGTATATTTTGCGCTCATGTTTTTATCTCCTTTCTGAATTTAATTAGGAATGATTTTCTCACCCCTCACCCCTAACTATTGAAGCACTTCCATTTCTAAAAACTCAATCCGTGCTTGTAACTCGGCAAATTGGCGCTCTTCATATGTCGGCTGGCGTAAGATAAAAAGGTACTTGCCCGCAAACTGTTCAATATTTGCGTCTCCCTCTACGCACTGAACAAGCTCCATGTTGTCATGTTCTCCGACAAGCCCGTAAGGGTCAAAATAATTTTCTTCATCGCACGAAATAACAACATGCTTTAATTTGCCGCTGAAATCGTCCGCTGTGATTTTTGTATCGCTGATAAAGTTATTCCCGTTCAGCTCTAAGTTTTCAAGTTTTGTACCGTCTGAAAGTGTTACCGTGAATTTTCTTGCCATTGTTTAACCTCCTGAATATAAAATTAATGGAGCAAAGAGTTTCCCTAACCCCTCACTCCTCACCCCTAACCCAAAAACTAATTCACTAACGCCATCGGCCTCGCGTAATACGCTGCGTTAGCATCACCGTATTTCGCTTCTCCTGACGTATTGACAAATGCCCAATAAGCATTCATATAGTGGTCTCTAAGCCACCAGTGCTGCACAGCCGTGTTAGTTGTCGAGAGTTTCAGCTTTACAAAGTCCTTGTTTAATTTGAAAATTGCAAGCTGCTCCTGTTCTTCTTCTTGATCCAAATACGACAAATACTGCTTATCCATATTTCCCATAGTTGTCATAAGGTCGTATTTATCGCCGAAAACCTGCCGCGCGCTTAACAAGTCGCAAATTCTGTTCTTAGCTTCAATCCACCCTAAAACGTTATACGGGCTTGCTGTGTTGACTGAATTTGATACTTTCAAAGTGTACGGGACTATATGATCCTCGCCGAACATCTTCTTAAATGCATCCTCCACTCCTTTTAAGTAAGTGCTGAACATCGGCGTCCCTGCGTAGCCTCCTGCTGTAACTTTTGCCGGAATAACAGGAGTGCCGCCTCCGATAAATACCGCAAACTCCGGCACAACTGCAACGTGGTGCACGCCAGTTCCGCGTCCTAATCTGTAATCGCAGTGAGCAACAACATTACGGAATACAATTAAATCTTCTCTGTTTCGGTATATATGGACATTTTCGGAAACTAAATTTACAAAAAATGGCTAAAATTAAAAATGCCG
>CAMVMK010000109.1 GCA_947168585.1 uncultured Fretibacterium sp. | reverse complement strand
ACTTTTAACTTTTATTATGAAATCGAATGTTATTTTTTAAGTGCTTTGAGTATAAACACAAAAAGGGAGGTTTGAGCCTCCCAATGTTTCCTGTTTACAGTCGGCGTATTGATACACGAATGTACAAGTGCTTTATCCTGATAATCAGGCTGAAAATTAAGTTACCTTTTTTCATGTGACTTCACCACCTCTCTTGCGAGAGTCCTCCGCCTTAGAATACGGAGACAAGTACATTTTAGCATAAAAAACGCTCCCTGCCTTCTAAGCAGCAAGGGAGTTTGCAGTTTGTCACATTACTATAAAGTAAACTTAATTTTCATTACATATTATACCATAAAAATTCTCCCCGCCTTCTAAGCAGCAAGGGAGTTCGGGTTTGTAACATTACTATATAAAAATTATCCATAGAAAAATATTAAAAATTACGGCCAAAAATACTGACGCGGATAACATATCTTTGCCGGATTTTATTTCAGGCCGGTAATTTTTGTCGATTAAATCAAAGGCTTTTTCGACAGCACTGTTAATTAATTCGAGGCACATCACGGCGAGCCACGAAAAAATCAAAAAAATCTTTTGCTCAATCGTTAGCGGCACGAAAAATAAAACCACACAAAGAGTTACGAACACTACGCTTTCATATTGGAACGCCTGTTCATGAATCAAAGCATGATAAAGACCGTAAAGCGAATATCTTGAGGCATTAAAGAGCCTCGATAACGGATTATTGTATCGCAACGAGACCTTTCTCCTTGTCATAAACAGCGTTTTGAAAACGGCGCGGCCTTGAGGCGTTGAATTTTTCGTTAATGACGCTTCTTGACGGGTCGTAATCTTCTGTTTCTATGCCGAGAATATCAAGCATTGTGTGAATTAAATCGTCAGTCATGTAAGGACGGTGGACGCTTGCGGCAATTTTTTGCTCGAGTTCGGGATTTTCGGCGCGGCATTTTTCCGACATCCAAATTAAAAACGGAATTTCAAGCATACCAGAGCTGCAACTGAACCAGGGCAATATACCATGCCCAAAATAATCCATAACATCGCCGACTTCTTCGCCGTGATCCGAAACATAAATCACTATTGCGTTTTTATCTTCAAATCTTTTGATAATTTCATCAACTATGAAATCGTTATATAAAGTTGCATTATCGTAAGCGGCGCGCATTTCTCTTTGAGTTTCATTGTCAAAACCGTTACCCTTAAATTCATCTTCAGGTGTGAATTTATTAAAAATTTCCGTGTATCTGTGATTGTAAGAGCAATGTGCTCCGAGTAAATGAAGCAGATAAAAATTTTTTTCGTGTATGTTTGGAAGCTGCTCATCGAGCCACGATAAAATGATTTCGTCTTTTAATTCGCCGGGATTATAAATTTTACTTGTCTCTAAAAATTCAGGGAATTTATATACATCGCATATCTTAGGATAATTTGCTGCGGTTGTCTCATCGAATACTGAAGTTTCTTGAGACGATAGCCAAACTGTGTAATAACCAGCTGTTTTAAGGATTTTGAAAAGATTGGGATAAGTGTACCACTCGTTTTTTGATTCGTAATTACTGAAATTAAAAATTTTGCGCATTGACGCTTCAGTCCATGTTTCAGGGCTTATAACGTCATCAAAAGTAAAAAGTTTACCCCCCCCCACGAAGCGAACGCAATGATAAAAGCGGATTAGTAGGCAGGTTATAGCCGTAAAGGCTCATATGATTGCGAGTTGTAGACTCTCCCAATATAAATACAACGTAAGGGATTTTGCTTTTGTTTTTGGTAAGCGTTATAGCTTTTCGTGTATAAGCTAAACTTTTTTCGTAGCCGTTTTTATTTCTCTGATTATTATAAATTAAGCTTACAAGTTTAGATACTCCGACTGAATTAACAAAACGCATTGAACGAATATTATTTATCAAATAAAATTGCCGTCCGCTCGCTAAAATACTCAACATAAAACAAAAAGCAAACACGGCCAATCTCAATCGGGGTCTTGAATTAAGAATTTTAACCCAAAGGACACGGAATATTATCATAGGTATAATTATAATTGCTGCAAATTTCCATATGCTGGAATTAATCAGATAAACTTGAAGAAATTCCGAAGCTTCCCGAACGTTTGTCCTCGTCAGAAACTCAAACATATTCACGTTGAAACTTGTTTTGAAATAATATATCGTGAATATGTCTGTTACGAACAGTACGGCATTTACCGCGAGAAATAATGATTTTGTAATTTTATGCAACACTTTGAATTTTCTCAGTGTAAGATATAAAATTACATCAATAACGAGCACCGTAAAAAATGAGATTGCAACATCGCAAGAAATAATTAAAAATTCATGCCAAAAGCCCCATGAATTTCCCTGAAAAAATCGATAAAAGCCCCATGATATCCAAGAAATTACCCCGAACATCACGACCATCCAAAAAATGAATGACTCTTCGCGGTCGAGCCAATCATAAATAAAATCACGAATTTTTCTCATGATTTCCTCCTTAAAATTAAAATTTTCATGTCTTATTATAATATTTTATGGTAAAATTTAATTGACATACTCCCCATGCCTAAAGGCAGGGGATTCTAGTATCCACAACAACTGCC
>CAMVMK010000108.1 GCA_947168585.1 uncultured Fretibacterium sp. | reverse complement strand
GGCGCTACATCCCCATAGCTAAAGCTAGGGGCTTTGCGCCGAATTTTCGGTAAAAGTTTACCCAATATTAAAATGGTAATTTCAAGCTCCCTTAGCTATGGCCATGCAGGGGAGGCTTTTTAATATTATATCTTAAATTCTTTAGCGCGTCTTAACATTTTTTCACGGTCAAGAGGCTTGACGTTCTCAACTATCCATTCACGCATTGAAGCACCTTCCGGAGTGTCCTGCGAAGCTGAAAGAAATTCTAAATTAATTCCGAGTCCCTTTGAAACTTCATGAGCAATTAACGGCCATGCTTTGCCTATGTCGCCGACAATCGGAATACTTCCCTCATGACGTGCAAATGCTGACATTTCCATTCTAAAAGGAATTTTCGCGGCTTTAGTCTTAGGCAGACCTTTGTCGATAGCTTCCTGAACAGTTGCATTTAACTCGACAGCACGGCGTAAATTTTCGTCTAAATCTATTCGGATTAAACTTTTTTCGCGCAAGTTATAAGTATTCTGTCCTGACCACCATGCCCAAATTCCGTGCCCCGTGTAACACTCAAAAGGACCATCGTGAATTTCCTGAGTTAAAGCTACTGCGCTCTCGATAATAACATCGCATGAAGCTAACATTCTTGAAATCCTCATTGAACGCTGCGAGACTGGAATTGAGTCGCCTATCGACATTCCTACAGCTCCGCCGCCTACTAACTGCGGAATTGTTACTAACACAGGGACATTTTTCTTTGCCGCCGCTCCTAACATTGTATGCTCATCACATCCCCAGCCTGCTACAGTTTCAAAAGGAAGACCGTACATTCTTGCTAGTGCTAAGACTTCATGAGCTAATTTTTCTGTCCTTAAACCCATAGGATAAGCCATATTTCCTGCGGCTTTTATAATTTCGTTCTGTTTAGGCAGCGAAAAACCGCGTTTCAAAATCTCTTCGTCAAGAGGCATTTCGCGTCTTAAAGCGTCAAGTTCAGCGTCATTCATGCAGGTAAATTCAAAAACATCTCCGCGAGGCATTTTCGACATATCCATACCCAAAGACTGAGCATCAACTCGGAAAACTCTATCAAGAGATCCGGCCATTTCGTGCGCTATAACTGCAGAACTTGTAGATACAGCGTCAACGATACCAACGCGGATTAATTCAGCGATTAAAGTCGTAACTCCCTCGTGAATGTTAGGGCCGCTTCCCGTTACTACCATAACTTTACCGCCGCGTTTTTTAGTCTCTATGATTTTATTTACGGCTTCAGCAAGACTTTTCTGCGAACGTTCATCGAGCGATGCTTTGAAAAATTCAAGCTGCTTTAGTCCGAATAAATTTTCTGACATTTTTAACATCTCCTTTTATTGCGTGAAATTTTATCATAAATTTATAAAGTGAAATTTTTTTTATTTTTGCGCGAAAATTTTTTGACACGGCTCACGGAAGCGATAATAATTTTTGTGCTTCGGACTTGTACGCGGGAATTTATTATGACGGAAAAACTTTAAGATTTTTTGAGTGGGAAAATGAGTGGAAAAATATATTTTTCTTGAGAAATTTTTGTTTATTTTTTTCGGCGCGTTTATTATATAACAAATTCATGTTAAAATCCATGAAATTCCAAAAAAGAGAGGCCGCTGAAAATTTCAACTCATGAACGATTTTGTATTAAAACACTTTAATTTTTTTAGAAAATGTATTTTCTCGACAGTTACAGCCGGAATTTTATGCGGCTTAGTTGTAACTTTATCGCGGATTTATGACGCTACATTAATACCAGTTCCGTTTTGCAATATAGCTTTTCCGTATACTGACGCTTTTATAATTTTCGCGTCTGCTGCTTACGGTTTTGACTGCGGAATGTTAGCGTTTACGTTTGTATTTATTAGTGAAGTTTTCCGCGTAGAAGATTATTCGGCACTTTATGCTCTGTCGGTTTATTTGATACTTGTTTTTGTTTCTTCAAAATTAGCTTATAAAAATTTCTTCAAAACTTGGAAAAAAACTTTTCTTGCCGCCTTAATCCTGACTGCAACGCTCGCTGTCTCATGGAAAATTACATTTACAGTAATTGCCGCGAATGTTGACGGGCTTATATATTATCCTAATCTGCCTTATTCGCGCTTAATTATTACGGCATTGCCTGAAAGTTTTACAGCAGCGTTTTTAATATTTTTATTTTTACGTTTTTCTCCTGAGATAGAGACTGCCGCAGATAATTATAAAAATTGGAACAAACTCGGCATGCGAGTAACGGAGCTTTTTATCTTAGAAGCATTAATTCTTTGCTTAATTGCTCTCGTTGTCGATAATATTTTTTCAATGAGTTCGGGGAGGGCAGTTGCCTCGCCTGAATTTATTTCGCAATGGTGGCGTGCAAATTTACGTTTAGGGCTCATGATGATAAGCGCGGCAATTCCTATAGCTTTTATTTTTAATTTATTCATAATGAAAAATGTCGTTCAGCCTATAAATTCTATGTCGCTCGTTATGGATAAATATTTTGATACAGAAGAAAAAGACAAAACTAATTCATTGCCGGACTTAAATATTCACACCGGCGACGAAGTTGAAAGATTATATTTAAGTCTTCAAAAAATGGTAGGTGATATGAGCTGCTATATAAATCAAATTGTCGAAGAAGAAAGACGCGCCGCGAATTTAACTCGGGGATTTATGCTCGCTCTTGCTGAAGCTGTTGACGCTAAAGACGCTTACACTAACGGCCATTCAGT
>CAMVMK010000107.1 GCA_947168585.1 uncultured Fretibacterium sp. | reverse complement strand
AGTTGTTGTGGATACTAGAATCCCCTGCCTTTAGGCATGGGGAGTATGTCAAGTTGAGACGGGCGCATGGGTTCGTTTCGTAGCTTTTGAAACAGGCGAGCCTCTTGCGGATTTTAATTTGATGTTCGTGAACGCTCCCGGAAGCTGTGAAGTTCTTGATGTCGGCCGGATAGGAATAGCGCGGAAAATTCCTAAAAATAATCATACTGAAGACTTAATGATTAAATATACTCCGTGGCTGAAAATGGGAAGAATGAAAATTGACGAAGTTTTGAAAATTCACGAGCCTGAAAATCATGAATTTATTTTCGGAACTCCGCACGATTATGTTCACGCCAGCGAAATGCAGAAATTAAAATTAAATTATTCGCTGATATTAATCAAAGTTGAAGACCTTAAAATTCATTTTCTTGAAAATTTTCACGGCGATATTCGAGGACGCGCAGATTTTATTTATAACGGCGTTGAATATAAAAATATCCGCGTTACTGATCCGTATTACGAAATCAACGAAAATCTCATAAAAAATTATTGTTTCATGATGAAAAACGCTTATTTAGTTATGAGTATGCCCGCGAGCCCTTTTTGGAAAAACGGAAAATATTATAAGCTCATTGCAAAGATTTTCCCGGCTAAATAATCAGGCCGGAACAACGTTCATAGTTTTATCAATGCCGGTGAGTTTGAAAATACTCATGATTTCTTCCGGGACGTTGAAAATTTTCACGTTTGACGGATATTGTTTTGCAAGTTTGAAAAAAATTCTGAGGCCGAGACTTGAAATATAAACCAAATTTTTAAGGTCGAAAGTTATTCCTTCGATAGTATCAGCACCTTTTGCGAGAGCACTGTCAATCTTGAGTTCAGCAGCCTCGCAGGTTTTTGTGTCGAGGTTTCCGGAAATCGAAATCAAACACTCTTTATCTTTAACTTCAGTAGTCATCTTAAAATTCATTTTTTAATACACACTCTCTTTTTTATGATATAATGAACTTCCTTGAAAAATTTTCCCTTAAAAAAAATAAATTTCCCAACAAAGAAGAAAACTTTTATTACTACATTTATTATTACAAAATTTAATTTTTTTTTGCGCCGCCGCCAAACTTTATAATAAATTTTCTTAAAAAATTTTTGAAAAAATTTTAGATTTAATTTCACTCGAGATATTCTAACAAAAAAATTCTTTATTTCACGCTCTAATGATAAAATTCAATAATTTACGCAAATTTTTATAAGGAGTTTTTACTATGAAAAAAATTTCGGCAGTTTTTCTTGCTCTTGTGTTTTATTCTGCGGCGTTTGCTGCGTCTGCCGGACAGGCCGGTGAAGTCCGCGTTATTCCTTACCCTGACGGCTTAGACACGATGAGCGAGGGCGCGTCATCAGCTCCGTATTTGATTAATCATGATTTCTCGATTTATTTCGACACTCTCACGGATTATTTTGAACTGGGGCCGAGTCAAAACAGAGTAATTATTTCTAATTATCCGACTTATCAGCAGACCAGAGAAAATACCTGCGGGCCTGCTGCTGCTCTCACTGTGCTTTATTCTTTCGGAGTTAAAAATTATGACGAGATGTCTTTAGCTGCCGAAATGAAAACACAGCCTTATCCAATCGGAACTAATCCGGCGGATATGCTCGCGTTTTTTGAAAAAATCGGCTGGAAAACTCAAAGCAGCTTAAACCGTGAGCCTTTTGAAAATTATTCGGACTTTCAAGATTTTATAATTACAAATTTATCTGAAAAAATTCCCGTAATGGTTGAAAATGTCGAATGGGGCGGACATTGGCGCGTCATAATCGGCTACGACACAATGGGAACGGAAAATACTCTTGACGATGTTTTAATCATGGCTGACCCTTACGACACCTGCGATCATAAACAAGACGGCTACGTCGTAAACAACGGCAAAAAATTTTTCTCTATGTGGTTCGATCACTCAATGCTTCCGGAAGAACAAAGAAACCAGCCTTTTATAATAGCAAGGCCGCGCTGATATAAAGTGAGGAGTTAGGAGTGAGGGGTGAGGAGTTTTTTAATTTTTCTGCTTTTTACTTATTTTTTCGCTGATATAATTAACGGCGGAAAATTTTAATTTTTTCTCAAATTATAGAAGGAGAGTTTTTAACTTGAGCAGAGTTTTTAATTTCAGCGCAGGTCCGGCAGTTTTGCCCGAAGAAGTTTTGAAGACCGCACAGAGTGAAATGCTTGAATACAAAAATTCCGGTATGTCCGTTATGGAAATGAGCCACCGTTCCAAAGATTTTGAAGATATTTTAGACGAAGCGGAAAAAGATTTACGCACTCTCATGAACATTCCGGATAATTATAAAGTTTTGTTTTTGCAGGGCGGCGGCTGCACCCAGTTCGCTATGATTCCAATGAATTTAATGCGCAATAAAGTCGCTGACTATATTATAACGGGTCAATGGTCGAAGAAAGCTGCGGCTGAAGCTAAAATTTTCGGTACAGTCAACGAAATCGCAAGCAGTGCCGATAAAAATTTTTCGTATATTCCGGATTTAAGTAACTTGAATATTTCTGAGAATGCCGACTATGTTTATATTTGCCAAAATGAAACTGTTCACGGCACTACGATTAGAAATTTGCCGGACACTAAGGGAAAAACTTTAGTCGCTGATGTTTCTTCAATGTTTTTGAGCGAGCCTCTTGACGTTACTAAATACGGAATTATCTGGGGCGGCGTTCAGAAAAATGTCGGGCCTGCAGGACTTGCTATAACTATAATCCGCGAAGATTTAATCCGCGATGATGTACTGCCTTTTACGCCGACTATGTTGAAGTATAAAACTCACGCCGATAATAGATCGCTCTACAACACTCCGCCGTGCTACAACATTTATATCTGCGGACTTGTTTTCAAATGGCTTTTGAAACT
>CAMVMK010000106.1 GCA_947168585.1 uncultured Fretibacterium sp. | reverse complement strand
ATCATTATTTCCGGCTTCTTTTTCTTTGTTGTTTTCTTGGCTTGCTTCATTTTCGTCATCAAATAAAAAATTTGAATTTGTAGCTTGTTCTACATTTTCAACTTGTTCATTCGTCTGTGTCTGTGTTTCGTTCATTTTCAAAACTCCTTAAGAAATTTGTATAAGCAATCTCACATTCTGCGATTAAATGAGGGTCAATCTCTCGAAGCGTATTAGCGATAACGAGTGCTAAATCTCTTACTCCTTGATAATATTCGCTTTTAACGCCCGGATTATTCAATCCCGAATTATGAAAAATTCCCCCGATTATCCGCTTGCCTGCTTCGGTCGAGAGTATATTTTTATAATCATCGTGAATTTGCTTTTTTGCTAAATTTTCCTCATTCATACTACATTCACACTTCCTTCTAAATATGCTTTTATTCTTATTATTGACGCATTAAATAACATATGTTAATATTTTATCAACTTAAAAAAAGAAGTGATTAAAAAATAAAAAGTTATTCATCGCGTAAAATTATAAAGATACTTGAACAAAACGGTTGGTATCTCTATAAAGTAACAGGAGATCATTACCAGTTCAAGCATCATACTAAAAAGGGAACAGTAACAGTTCCGCACCCAAGAAAAGATTTAGGTATTTTTGAAATCAAAAGTATCTCGAAACAGTCCGGAATTACCTTTTAACTTAAGGAGTTATGTAATAATGCAAGATATTTATGTTTATCCCGCAATTTTCACATTTTACGGTAAAGAGCAGTCCCCCGTTATTGGTATAACTTTTCCCGATTTACCCGGTTGTGTTTCCTGCGGAGAAAATCCCGCAAATGCTTTACATATGGCAACTGAAGCACTCGAACTTCATTTATTAGGTATGGAAGAAGATAACGAAGATATTCCCGAGCCGTCCGATGTTTTTAGTATTGAACATGAGAAAAATCAAAGTGTTGTCCTTATCGAGGCTTTTATGCCGCGTATCCGCGACTTTGTTAATAATAAAGCCGTGAATAAAACTGTTACATTGCCTCAATGGCTCGTATCAGCAGGCCGTGCTAAAGACATAAATTTTTCACAGACTCTTCAAGACGCTCTCATGAAAAAACTCGGTATTCACCGCGAAATTAAACGCCGTAAATACAAAACTAAGTCTAAGCAGTATGCTTAAACTTCTCACTCCTCACTTCTAACTCCTAATTGCATTAATGCTTCAAGCCCGTTGCTTCCGTCCGGCATTTGTATATCCTGTAAGTCTTTAGCTGCTCCCGTAAGCTGCGGTGCTGCTTGAGCTGTTGCTTGAGCTTCTGCTGCTGCTTGGGCTTGTTGCTGCTGTGCTGCTAATTCTTCTTGACGCCGTGCGCGTTTTTCTTCAACAGCGTCATCACCTAAAACAATTCCGGCCGGGATGACGTACATATCCGCTAATTGATCTACGACTTCATCAAAGTCGATTTTGTCTAAAACGTCCGGCATTTGTCCCGTATTAGCTTGCATTTTCGCAATCATGTCCGACATATTTACTAAAATCTCAATGCCTGAATAAGCCGCTTGCTTTTGGGTGCTTGCAAGAATACTCATATATTCAATCTTGACTTCTCTGTCTTGTAATTCTTCGGGAGGCGGCGGAAATTTACCCGCTCTGTTCATAATTGCAAAAATCCGCGTTATCATAGGGTCTAACATTTCCGACATCTGCCGCTCAATGAGAGGCCCTAACATAAACATTTTCTCAGCTTCTCTTGCTTGAATTTCTGTAGCAGTCCTATTTTGTCGTTGGTCAAGCGTCCACATCTTGAAAAGATTTACATAAAAAATCTCTTCTAAATGCTGAGTAATTTCGAGCCTCTTAGCTGCTACGCTTTGATGATCGAAATTAACTTGATAAAGCGGCGTGATAGCCGGAGCTCCGTTGTTCATAGGAGTATACAAAGTAATTCCTCCCGGCTTATCTCTTAAATCGTATTCAGTCATGGAATTAGGCATTAAAACCGGCGGCCTGACTGCTCTTTTAATTGCGCTTCTTTCGTCAATTTCTAATTCCTGCAAAGTTACAGCGTCATCAAAACCGACATCTCCTGGCTGTTCTCGTCCGTATAAATCATCATTAATAATTCGCCAGCGGGGAACCATTACGGGCATCTCGTTATATCCGCCTACCCTTAAAAAATCCGGCTGTGAGTATCCTTTGAGCCACCATAGCGACAAGTATTTGAATTTACCCGTTCTTCCCTCTTCATGCAAATAATCTTCTGAGGGTTCAATTAAATTTCTGAGTTCGTAGAATTGATTATCGGGCTTAGTTTTTAGTCTGTGCTGTAACTCCTGCGGTAATTTGTCCTCTCCGAACTCGTCAGCAATTTGTCTTAAAGTCCTCTTGAATTGACGTCCGAAAGTGTTTACTCGTCCTTGTTTGTCTACTCCGATACAATAACTTCCTATTGTGAAAGATTGAGCGTGAAAAATATTCTCGTCATCTTCCTCGATTAAAAGCGCACCCGTGCCGAAAATTCCCTGCTCTTTGTAAACGTCAAAAAGCTGATCATACAAATTACTCCTTAACATTGCGCCTTGCATAATGTCTTGAACTTCGGTGAGCCACGCTTTTACGTCTTCTAATTCAGAAAGTCCCGTATCGTAAAGCGTCAAAGTAAACCACGGTCGGGACGGGCTTGTTAGTCCGCTTTTCATGCCTGCCGCAAAATCATCGGGAATTTGTCTTGACCTTGAATTAAATCTTAATGCTTTTTTAACCGGCTTGTCATTAACACTGAAACGGCCTCTATTAGGAGCAAATAACTCAGCGAGTGCCCGCCACCATTCTTCAAAATCCGGTGGTGGCACAAAATGATTTTTTAAGTTAAAATATTTCTAAAAAGAGTTTAGGAGTGATTAGTGTGGCATATGTGAAAGTGAAATGTGTTGATTGC
>CAMVMK010000105.1 GCA_947168585.1 uncultured Fretibacterium sp. | reverse complement strand
TTTAGCTTTCATTTCATCGATTAAATTATCAGCGCATGAAAAAGGCGAATCAATCGGAGGCATAAAAACCTGCCCCTCAATATTCAAAATTCCTAATTTTTTTCCTTTGCGTTCGATAACTCCATGACCGCGTCCGGGACATTGAGGCGAATAATTAGCAGGCCGGAAAACTCTTAAATCCGAGTCCAAAGTCTGAAAAAATATCGCCTTATCCCAAATATGATTTCCCGAAGTCATAGCATCAACTCCGAGCGAAATAAAATCTTCAAAAATTTTATCGGTCATGCCTTTACCGTGAGCAGCGTTCTCGCAGTTTATGAGAATAAAATCAAAAGGCCCGAATTCTTTTTTAATTTCAGGCAAAGCCGCTTTAAGAGCAGCCCTGCCTGTGTTCCATGCAATATCACCGGAAAATAAAATTTTCATGTTAAATATTAAAATTTATTTTGCAAATTCCGTAGCTTTAGTCTCGCGTGTTACGTTGATTTTAATCTGACCCGGATATTTTAATTCTGCTTCAACTCGTTTAGCGATGTCGTAAGCTAATTTATGAACGCTTCCTTCATCGGTCTTGGCCGCGTTGAGAATAACTCTGACTTCACGTCCTGCCTGAATAGCGTAAGCTCTCGTAACGCCGTCAAAACTTTGAGCAATTTCTTCAAGATTTTCGAGACGTTTAATATAAGCGTCAAGGCTTTCGCGTCTTGCTCCTGGTCTTGAAGCACTGATAGCGTCAGCAACAGCTACAATAACTTCATAAACTGAATGAATTTCAAGATTATCATGATGAGAAGCAATACAGCTGACGATTTCAGGACGTTCTCCGAGACGTTTAGCTAAATCCGCGCCGATTTCAGCGTGAGGACCCTCGATCTGTCTGTCAATAGCTTTGCCGATGTCGTGGAGCAGACCTCCGCGCCTTGCAGTTTCTTCGTCAAGACCTAATTCAGCGGCGATAATTCCGGCGATTTGAGCAACTTCCATGCTGTGAGCCAAAACATTTTGGCCGTAGCTGTATCTGAATTTTAACTGTCCGAGTGTCCGCATTAATTCGTTGTTCATGTTTTTTATGCCTAATTCGAGCACGGCATTCTCGCCCTCAGTTATCATTTCTTCGTCAATATCGCGGGCTGCTTTTTCGAGTAAATCTTCAATTCTTGCGGGGTGTATACGCCCGTCAACGACTAATTTTTCCATAGCCCGGCGTGCAATTTCGCGTCTGATAGGGTCAAAGCTGCTTAAAGTTACAGCTTCGGGAGTATCGTCGATAATTAAGTCAACGCCCGTTAAATTTTCAAACGTACGGATATTGCGGCCTTCGCGTCCTATAATTCTTCCTTTCATTTCTTCGGACGGCAGAGGGACAACGCTGATGCTGCTTTCGCCGGCACTTTCAACGGCGCACCGCTGCATAGCTCCTAAAATAATATCGCGGGCTTTTTTGTCGGCTTCACGCTGTGAACGTTCTTCAAGTTCTTTTAATTTCATGCCTAAAAGATGTTTAGCGTCCTGTTCAGTTTTATTTAATAATAATTCCTGAGCCTGATCTTTAGTCATTTCGGCGATTTCCTGAAGTTTTACTTCTTGCTGCTGAATGGTATCTTCGAGGGAAGCGCGGCGTTTTTCGAGTTCTTCATTTTTGGCTTTAAGTTCGTCTTCTTTATGAGAAACTCTGTCGATTTTTTTATCGAGATTGTCTTCTTTCTGCTCTAATTTACGTTCGGTACGCTGAATTTCGCTTCGGCGTTCTTTAATATCTTTCTGAGCTTCTTGACGGAGACGGCTGACTTCTTCGCGGGCCTCTGAAATTTTCTGCTGCTTAATTTTTTCTTCGCGTTCTTCAGCTTCTTTAAGCCTGTTAGCTATTTGATTATTAACGCCGTTTAAGCGGGAGTTATCCCAAAATTTCAAAGCAGTGCCGCCGATTCCGACACCGGCAATGAAAAAAATAAATGCTACAACAAACTGCATAATTAATTTTTTTTATCCTTTCTGAAATCTATAATCTATAATCCCAAAACGAAGGGGGACAGAAAAAACTGAAAACTTTTTTTAATCGCTTATCCCGATATTTTGGCAGTTATTGAAATTCTACATTTTTAAGGCAAATTTAACAAGCAAATTTTTTCAGAGTCTGGTGAGTTATGAATAAGTAAAAATTAAAATGCAGTTTGAATTAGAGCGTGATAAAAAATCAGCCGCTTTACTCCCGGCTAAAATCGCAAGAACGAAGCGGCTTAATATTTCTAGTATTTTTGTTCAGCAATATTATGCTTTTCAGCGTAACCCGTGAGAATTAAAGTTAATGCTCCGTCGCTGGTAACGTTGCAGGCAGTCCCGAATGAATCTTGAAGAGCAAAAATCGTGAGCATTAAAGCCGTCCCTGCGTCATTAAATCCAAGAACACCCGTAATTAATCCCAATGAAGCCATTACAGTACCGCCGGGAACTCCGGGAGCTCCGATAGCGAAAACTCCGAGCAATAAGCAGAATAAAATCATACTGCCGACATTCGGGTAAACTCCGTAAAGAATTTTTGAAACAGCCATAACGAAAAATGTTTCAGTCATAACTGAGCCGCAGAGGTGAATATTAGCGAAAAGAGGAATGCCGAAATTTACTAAATCATCACGGAGAGTCGGCTCGGATTTTTTCGCGCAGTCAAGAGCAACTGAAAGAGTAGCCGCGCTCGACATTGTTCCGATAGCTGTCATGTAAGCGGGGCCGTAATTTTTAATAATGTTAAAAGGGTTTCGGCCTGAGTAAATTCCGGCGATTGTATATAACAAAAACATCCAAATATAATGTCCGATAATTACGAGCAAAATTATCATTACAAACACCGGGAATTGTTTAGTGATTGAACCACTGTAAGCAAGTCCGCAAAAAGTTGTGCCGATTAAAAAAGGCAGAACGGGAATTACAAATTTCGTTACGATACTTAAAACTATTTTCTGAAATTCCTCGAGCAGCTTTATTGTCGTTTCACTTTTGTTCCAAGCAGCCGCCAGTCCGACTGTTACTGACAAAAATAACGCCGACATTACAGGCATAATCTGAGGAATTGAAAGTTTGAATAAAACT
>CAMVMK010000104.1 GCA_947168585.1 uncultured Fretibacterium sp. | reverse complement strand
AAACTCTTTCTAGAAATATTTTAACTTAAAAAATCATTTTGTGCCACCACCAATTAAATCCGATAGAACATTTTTGGAACTGGCTCAAGAAAAAAATTGCTGATTTAATTCCATACTTTCAAAAATTTGATGATATTATTTATTCAATTTTTCAAGTTCTTTGACTATACATCAGAAAAAACGCCGTCTAATGTTACGAATAATTATGGTTTAATTAATACCAATGCCACGAATAGCGGAAATAACAACGGAAATGATACTGGTAATGGAAAAATAAAAACAGGATGGTAATAAAAATCAGCCGTGAATCTTTTTTGAGAATTGCGGCTTTTAGCTATTTTTCATGAATATCAATAAAATAATTAAAGCTCCGAGCGAAATTTCTACGTCAGCTAAATTAAAATTAATTTCAATAAAAGAAAACGGCGATGGTATCCAATCTATTACATGACCTAAAAAAATTCTCTCAAGAAAATTCGATAAAGCTCCGCCCGACATTATTGAAAGGCCGAGACGTGTAAAAAATTTAATTTTCGCAAATAAACACACGAAAATTAAAATAACACACGAAACTCCCGATAAAATTAAAATTAATTCCGGAAAATTTGAAAATAAACTAAATGCCGCGCCGGTGTTGTAAGTAAAAGACAAAAATTTCGAGAAAAAAATTTTAGCGGCCTGCTCAGTTAAAACACAAACCGCTATTATCGCAAGACTTAAAAACAAAATTTCATAATTCCTTCCGCAACTCCGTCATGATCGCAATCTGTCGTAACTGAATCAGCAAATTCTAAAAGTTCACGGCAGGAATTTTCCATAGCTACCCCGATACCGGCGGCCTTAATCATGCTTAAATCGTTAGAGCCGTCGCCGAAAGCTAAAATATTTTCGAGTTTTATATCGAGATAATCTGCGAGACATTTTAAGCCGTTGCCTTTATTTGAAGTTTTGTCGTTAATCTCTACGTTATTCGGCAATGAAGAAGAAAATTCGCTTTTCGGAAAAACAACCGGCAGAGAATTTAATAAATTATGTCTTAATTTTTGGTCGAGAGTATAAATCTGCATTTTTTGAATACCGTTCGAGTCCGCTAAACGTTCGTAAAAATTATCTACGGGCTTTCTATTATCAAGAACAATTCGGGTCTGCCACTCGTCAATCATATAGGCCGGAGCTTTTTCATAAAAATCGCGGCGTATATATCCTTTATCGTCAGAAACAGCATCGTAAAGAATATTATCAATGTCATCGAAAACACGCGCCATTTTCAAAGCCCTTTCCGGCGGGATTTCAAATTTTGCGATTGTTTTTTCGTTCTTAACATCAAAAACTTTTGCGCCGTTCAAAGTTATGGCGTAATTAATAAAATCGAGTTCCCGAATAAATTTCGGAATAACGTACCAAATCCGGCCGGTTGCAGGGACAATCTCAATGCCTTTATCAGCGGCGCGCTGTAAAATTTCGGCTGTTTTGGGCGTGAGTTCTTTCTTGGAATTTAATAAAGTTCCGTCTAAATCAAAAGCGATTAATTTTATATTGTCCATGCTTTTAATCCTTCGTTAAGTCTTTCGTCAAAAAATTTCATTGTTCTTTCAAAAGGCTCGCTGCTCGTTAAATCGACTCCGGCGCGTCTTAAAATATTCAGAGAGTAATCACTGCCGCCGCTCCTTAAGAAATTCAAATAACGTTCGACTGCTCCGTCCTCGTGATTAAGAATTGCCGAAGCAAAAGCATTAGCCGCCGTGAAGCCCGTAGAATATTTATAAACATAGAACGCCGTATAAAAATGCGGTATCCTTGCCCATTCAACGCAAAGTTCAGGATCGATTTTTAATTCAGGCCCGTAGCAAACAGAATTTAATTTTTCCCAGAGATTATTAAGCCATTCGGGAGTTAAAACATTTCCGGCCTCGACATAAGAATGAGTTTCGCGTTCAAAATCCGCGAACATTGCCTGCCTGAAAAAAGTTGTCCTTACCATGTCGTAATAATAGCTTAAAAGCCATTTTTTTTCGTCAACGCTGCCGGCCTCTTTCAATAAATATTCGAGTAATAAAGCCTCGTTAGTCGTTGAAGCTACTTCAGCTAATAAAATCGTATAGTCAGCGTAGACCTGCGGCTGATTTTCACGCGAGTAATAGCTGTGGAGGCTGTGTCCCATTTCATGGACGAGAGTGAAAACATCGTGTAAAGTTCCGTCATAATTTAATAAAACGTAAGGGTGAGTTCCGTAAGCCCCCCATGAGTACGCGCCTTTTCGTTTGCCTTTGTTCTCGTAAATATCTATCCAGCGGCTTGAAACTCCTTTTTTGAAGTTCGCTAAATAATCTTCACCGAGAGGAGCAAGGGCTTTCAAGGCAAGTTCGACAGCTTCGTCAAATTTAATTTCGCGTTCAGGTTCGTTTGAAATCGGTACGTTTAAGTCATAAAAATGAAATTCGTCAAGCCCTAAAACTTTTTTTCTTAAACTAACTAATTTGTGCATTAAAGGCGCGTAATTTCTTTCAGTGTCTACAACATGATTATAAACATCTTCAGGAACATTTTCGGCGAATAATGCTTTATCAAGAGAATTTTTATATTTTCGGACATTTGCGAAAAAAACATCGCTTTTAACTGAACCGTAATATAAAGCGGCGATAGAATTTTTATATTTCCCGTAAGTCCCGTAAATTCCCGTAAAAGCATCGCGGCGGACTCGTCTGTCTTTGCTGCGGCTGTATCTATACCAGCGTTCTTCGGTGAGTTCGGCTTTATTTCCGTTTTCGTCAATAATGTCGGGAAATTTTATATCAGCGTCAGTTAAAAGGGTGAAAGCATTTTCGGGTGTTGAACTTAAATCAGCGGCTTTTGCCAACATTACTTCAAACTCGCCGGAAAGAATATGCCCGCGTTCGCGTAATAATTTCCTGAAGAAAAATTCATAGCGTGCTAATTCGTGTTCATTTTTAATGCAGTCGTTGATGTAATCGTTAGAGAGTGCTAAAAATTCCGGCTCAAAGAAAGCTACAGCCGCCGAATATTTAACCATGAGATTTTCAGCAAGCCCGGCGAGTTCCATAGGCTTAGACTCTCGTAAATCTTCGTGGCTTTTCATGTTAGCGTAAACATAGAGTTTATT
>CAMVMK010000103.1 GCA_947168585.1 uncultured Fretibacterium sp. | reverse complement strand
GCTTGAATATATCCGCATGACTTCCAGTATCAACAAGCGTAAGAGTCAGAATATCGTTCTCAATTAAATATATAAGCAGCCAATCCGGCTTAATATGACATTCATAGAACCCCTTAAAATTCCCTGTTAACTCGTGATTATGATATTTCTCTTCAAGAGGAATACCAAGACGCAGTTTGTCAACAACTTCATCTAATAAAGATATATTCAAACCGCGTTTCTTCATTAGCTTATAACTTTTTTTATAAGCCGATGTAAATTTTACGGCATACATTAATCCGTTTCCAAAGCTGCTTTAAGTTCTTGCATATTTGAATAGCCTTTGACGTTAGCATCTTTGGAAATACTTTTTGCTTCTTCCATAGCCTCAAGCACTGAAGCATTATATCGAGGCATTTCCATGACAAAATTAAAACTGTTTTGTTTACGGACATGTTTTTTAGTCAAAATAACTGTCATTTTATTTTCTCCGGCCATGTAAGTTTTATAGCAGCTTCAAACTTATTTATTCTCCAAGTACATGCGAGCAGCGATGACATAAACCGTTTTCGTCCGGGTGTTCGTCATATTTCCAGCAGCGCGGGCATTTTGAACCGGGTGCAAACGCTCCTGCGATTTCAAAACCTGTTTCAGTGTCGTTGAAAGTTTTTGCAAGAGTTAAAGCGTTAACAAATTCAAATTTCGACACTATGACAATATCTGCAAGTTCTTCGGGCGTGAAAGAAGAAGCAAGTTTTTCAAGTTCTTTAGATTTTTTGACTTGAACATGAGCCTCTAATGAAGTTCCGATAGTTTTTTCTGCTCTCATTGTCTCAAGCATACGGCTTACCGCGCCTTTCAAACTTTCAGCTTCGCTCCATAAACTATTTAACTCGTCATTAAGTTTCGATTTATTCTGCTTCGGGAAGTCCGATAAAAATATACTTTCGGGCAAATCCGAGTCAATCGTTTTCATTTCCTGCCAAATTTCTTCAGCCGTGAAACTCAAAACGGGTGCTAACATTCTCGTCAAGCATGAAAGAATTTCCCACATTGCGGTTTGAGCACTGCGTCTTGTGAGCGAGTCTTTCTTTTCGACATAGAGCCTGTCTTTGCTGATGTCAAGATAAAACGCGCTGAGTTCATTTACGCAGAACGAATGAATTAATGACACCGGCACATGAAATTCATATTCTTCAAATGCTTTATAAACGCGGTCAATAATTCTGTGAAGCCTGTCTAAAATCCATTTGTCCATTGAGAGCAGATCGTCATATTTAACGGCGTTTGTTTTCGGATCAAAGTCATGAAGATTTCCGAGTAAAAATCTCGCTGTGTTTCGTATTCTTCTGTAAGTTTCAGAAAGAGTTTTGAGAATTTGCTTTGAAATTCTTACGTCATTTCTATAATCTGATGACGCTGTCCAAAGTCTTAAAAGATCCGCGCCGAACTCGTCAATGACTTCTTTAGGTGCAGTAGTGTTGCCCAAAGACTTAGACATTTTACGGCCTTCACCGTCAAGAATAAATCCGTGAGTTAAAACCTGATTATAAGGAGCACGGCCTTTAATTGCTACAGCGGTTAATAAAGACGACTGGAACCAGCCTCTATGCTGGTCGCTTCCTTCTAAATACATATCGCACGGCCATTCGAGTCCAAATCTTTCATTTAAGACTGAAATATGAGAAACTCCCGAGTCAAACCAAACATCTAAAATATTGCTGTCTTTCTCGACATTATGAGAGCCGCATTTGTCGCAGCAGGCTTTTTCACCGAATAAATTTTCAAGACTTTCGCGCCACCATAAAGAAGTACCGTCCGGAGAATTTTTGACTTTTTCGGCAAAAGTTCTAATTCTGTCGGGTGTTAAAGTGAAAGCTCCGCAATCTTTGCAGCGAATAGCAGGAACAGGAACGCCCCAAACTCTTTGACGGCTTATGCACCAGTCCGAGCGCGAACTTACCATATTAAAAATTCTGTCGTGTCCCCAGTCGGGAATCCATTTAATTTCGTTGTCGATTTTGTTTAATGCTTCGTCTTTGAACTTAGCAACGTTTATAAACCATTGGTCAGTGGCTCTGAAAATTACGGGCTTTTTGCATCTCCAGCAGTGGGGATAGCTGTGTGAAATTTTCCCGAAGCCTAAGAGTCTTCCTTTTTCTTTGATTAACTCGATAGCTTTTTTTCCGCCCTCATCTAAAGACATTCCGCCGACAATTTTCATATCTTTTTCAAAATATCCGGCATGATCTACAGAACTGTAAACTTTTAAGCCGTATCTTACGCCTGTTTCATAGTCTTCTACACCGTGTCCGGGTGAAGTATGAACGCACCCTGTACCTGTTTCAAGTTCAACATAATCAGCAAGAACTACTAATAATTCATGCTCATAGAAAGGGTGAAGAGGTTTTAAGTTTTCGAGTTCCGAGCCTTTGACGATTTTGAAAGGTTCGCCGAAATCAATTCCTGTGTTTTTGCTCACGGAGTCTTTTAACGCGGCAGCGAAAATATAAACTTTACCGTCAACTTCATAAAATCCGTAGTCATATCTCGGGTGAACAGCAACAGCAGCACTCGAGGGCAATGTCCAAGGGGTTGTAGTCCAAATTACGATATGAACATTTTTGCCGTTTAATTCAGGGAATTTTTTAGCAGCCTCCGGCATAGGATAAGCAACGTAAACTGAAGGGGAGTCTTCGTCCCAATATTCAATTTCACCGGCGGCCAGTGCTGTCTGGCAGTCCGTGCACCAATAAACGGGCTTCAAGCCTCGATAGATTAATCCCTTTTCTACCATATCTGCAAAGGCGTGAAGTTCTAAGTGTTCAAATTCCGGCGCAAGAGTGATATAAGGATCGTCCCATTCGCCTAAAACGCCTAAACGCTTAAATTCTTCGCGCTGAACGTCAAGATAATGAAGGGCTGTCTCTTTGCATTTCTTTCTAAGTTCAACAGGGTCAACGCCCGTGCCGTGTTTAGAAAGTCCGCCGTCTTTCAAGGCTCTAAGCTCAATCGGAAGTCCGTGAGTATCCCAGCCCGGAACATAAGGGGTATAGCGGCCTGTCATAGTCTTAGCTTTTATGATGAAATCTTTAAGGATTTTATTAAACGCCGTTCCGATGTGAATATCGCCGTTAGCGTAAGGAGGTCCGTC
>CAMVMK010000102.1 GCA_947168585.1 uncultured Fretibacterium sp. | reverse complement strand
TGGCTTAAGAGTGTCGGCGAGAAATTTAGGAACTTTTTCCTGTCTTCGGCAGAAACAAAACAACGGATTGATACATCATTTCATCACAGCAAAGAAGGAGAACGGCGTTATGTCGAAGCTAAAGGCGGAGTCCGTCAGCCTTCATTAAGAGTTCAAGTGCACAAGTTTACTCACAAATTAGCTGACAGCTTAAGGGGCGATTATTCTAATCTCAATGAGAAAATCCTGCTTCCGGCTAAAGAAGAGTGCAGGCTGCTGAAATCGCGTCAAGCAGCGGCGGCGAAAAAAGCTATGGAAACTTTCGACAAAAATTTAGGCGGTCTCAATGAGTCCGAAAAAGACTTGTTCGAACGAATGAGAATGCTTGACGACTTAGCCTGGCGCAAAGAAAAACGGCCTGAAGCTAAACTGCCCTTTGAATTTGACGATAAAAACCTCAAGGAAGAACATGCGCGTTTTAAGAATTTAATTGAACAATTCCCGAAAGTTAAAGCAGCTATCGAGGCTGAAGAGAAAGTAAACAAAGAAGTTTCGGCCGAATTTGTAAAATTAGCAAAAGAATTAGGCTACGAGATTGACGATATTTTCTCAAACCCGCATTATTACAGGCATGTTGTCTTAGATTATGCTAATGCCGCAGGTGTGTTCAAAAGCAGTAAAAACGATTGGTACAGCATCAGCAACATATCTGACCCTATGAATAAAAAAATGCGTGAAATCTTAGGCCGCGACTACATGAAACGCTATAAGGGCAGCGACAAAGACATCAGCACAAATTACATTCAAGTTATGTATGAAGTCCGCTCTCAGATGATGGCCGACAACGAGACCATGAAAACCATGATTAAAATCAAAAAACTCTACGACAAAGCACCTGAATACCGCGAAATCATGAGAAAAGCGATTTTCGGAGACGGCAAGAAATTTAATCAGGGCGAGGGCATGAATTTGGGCGAGATTATTCCGGAAGGCTACGAAATTTATTTACCGACAGGTTCAGGGCTTATAAAAACGGCTAATTCAATGGCTGATAATGTCGTTGCGGCGGCTCTCAATGAAGCGTCTGACGCTGCCGGCGTGCCTCTTGACGAAGTTTTGAACGCTGAAATGATAGCTAACAACGAAGAACTTTTTAATCAGCTTTGGATCATTCCTGCTGAAATTAAAAATACTCTTAAAGAAATGGCTAAGAAACGTGAAAGCGGCGTTATCGGGGCTGTTGCGAAAAAATTAACTACAGGCTGGAAAGTTTGGAGTACTGTTGCTAACCCGCTGAGATTGGGAAGATTTACAATCAGGAACTTTACGGGCGACTTAGACGCAATGATAGCCGGAAATCCGGGAGCAATGAAATTCATTCCGCGCGCCATAAAAGAACTTACGATTTACGCTAAAAACGGCAAGGCTACTCAGGATTTGAAAGACTTTTTAGACAGGCAAAACGGCTACGTAGCTGTCGGCGATTATATTTTCGATAATGAAGAAATGAGAAAATTCAACGAAACTTTCAAAAATACGCCTAAAAACAGGAAAGAAAAGAAAATAGTTATCGGTGATGTCGAACTTGATAAAAAAGACATTAAGAAATTCCAAAAAGCCGTACGGCAAGCTAAAAAAGACGGAACTGTAACCGTAGACAACACTGTATTCACCAGTGAGGAAGTCAAAAAAATCAAAGAAGCTATCGAAAATCTCAAAGACGGGAAGCCAGTTCCAAGCGGACTTTTAAAACCGCTTAAAAAAATATACCAATGGGAAACCGGTTTCAGCGAATGGCGTGAAAGTTTATTGCGGTACGCGGCGTATTTATCTTATCTTGAAGATATGAAAGCTCATAAAGGCATGCCTTCAACGTGGGGCGCGTCAAACCGTGATGAAGTCTTAGCGGTCGGCAGTATCAAAGACAGAGCCGCGAAAATGTCTAATGAACTTTTAGGCGCGTATGATCAGGTCAGCGACTTTGGAAAATCTCTGCGCGATATGCTAATCCCATTCTGGTCGTGGCAGGAAGTCAACTGCAGAAGAACTTACAGATTGCTACGCAACGGCCTTAAAGGCGACAACGCAGATGCTTTCACGAAGAGATTTTTAACGGCCAAAATGGCTCATATACCGTTTTATGCGGTCAATGCCGTTTCAACGTTTGCAAAAATGGCGGCATTTACGGCAATGGTTCAGATGTTCAACAGATTTGTAATGGGCGATGATGATGACGAACTGCCGAATGACGTTAAATACAGACCTCATATTACGCTTGGAAAGGGTGATGACGGGCGGATTTATTATTTCGACAGAATAGGCGCAATTTCAGACGCTGTAGACTGGCTGAATTTAGACAGTATTTTTATTGACGCTCCGCAACTTGCAAATGGGCAATTATCAATAGGCGAATATATCAAGAAAATGTGTCAAGCTCCCGTGAACAAATTCATAGATCAGCTTAACCCGGGCTTGAAAATGCCTATTGAACTTGCTGTCGGGCGCAGCATGTACCCGGATGCTTTTAACTCGCGTACAATCCGCGATAACGGCGAATATATTGCAACATCGCTCGGCTTAAACTGGCTGTACAAAGCGACTATGGGCAAACCGCGCTCCGACTGGCAGGAATTAACAAATATACTTTTGTATTCGCTCGAACCTGACGAAGCGGCTTATTATCAGACACTTGACAAAGTCAGGCAGTTTCAAGAGAGAGTGCTTGACAAGCATTTTGACGGAATGGCAACAACCAGACGCGGGCGTGTTCTTAGAGATTTGAAGCGTGCAATGCGATACAAAGATAAAGAAGCTATACGCCGTTATTTGCGGGAATATTCGAGACTTGACGGAACGCCGCAAGGCTTGAAGCAGTCTATGAAAGCCATGAACCCGCTTTTCGGACTAAGCAAAACCGAAAAAGCGCAGTTCATGAAATGGATTACCGATGACGACAAAAAATATTTGCGTAAAGCTGAAAAATATTATCTGGATCTGATGAAAGGGCTAAACATGTAAAATTAGGAGTTAGGGTAGCCTGTCAAAATCACGGCTTTTTGACAACAAGCCCGTCTAACCAGTCAGCCCACCACTGCATTAACTTAACCCGTTGCGGCAAGTACTCAGCGTGGTTGTACGCGCCCCGTATGGCGTTGTCGGGAACGTGCGCTAATTCGC
>CAMVMK010000101.1 GCA_947168585.1 uncultured Fretibacterium sp. | reverse complement strand
GCTTAAATTTAAGTATAGCAATTTTTACCGCTTTTCAAATGTGGTAGCTATAACTCTCAAAAGAAATTTCACTTACATCGTCAAGGCTGTTAAAATGATACGAACTTTGCTGAAAAAATTTAGAAATTAACGGTTAAAAAGAATGAAAATTTTAATGATTAATATCGTCTGCGGTATACGGAGCACCGGAAGAATCTGCACAGACTTAGCATCAGAACTCGAGGCTCAAGGCCATGAAGTTAAAATTGCTTACGGACGCTGCGAAGTGGCGGAAAAATTTCAAAAATTTGCTGTAAAAATCGGCTCGGATTTCGATGTAAAACTTCACGCAATAAAAGCACGTTTATTTGATGCCTGCGGCTTCGGAAGCAAAAATGCCACGAAAAAATTTATAGCTTGGGTCAAAAATTTTAATCCCGATGTTATTCACATTCATAATATTCACGGATATTATGTTAATACTGAAATTCTTTTTGATTATCTCAGAACTTGCGGCAAAAAAATTATCTGGACTCTTCATGACTGCTGGGCTTTCACTGGCCATACAGCTTATTGCGATGCTGTAAACTGCGAAAAATTTACAACAGGCTGCGGAAAATGTCCGGGCTTAAAAAATTATCCTAAAAGTTTTATAGACAGAAGCGCGTCAAATTGGATTAAAAAGAAAAAAATTTTTTGCGGTATCCCGAACATGACGATAATAACGCCGTCGAATTGGCTGGCAGGGCTTGTGAAAAAATCTTTTCTTTCTGAATATCCAGTGAAAGTTATTCATAACGGGATTGATACTTCAAAATTTTTTCCTATGGAAAATGATTTCAGGGATTTTTACGGAATTAAAAATAAATTTTTGCTTTTAGGTGTTGCTACAGCTTGGGACGAAATGAAGGGGCTGAGCGATTATATTAAACTTGCTGAAAAACTCGATGAAAATTATAAAATAGTTTTGGTAGGCTTAACAAAAAAACAAATAGAAGATCTGCCTAAAAATATTCTCGGCATTGAAAGAACGAATAGCGTGAAAGAACTCGCTTATATTTACTCGGCAGCTGACTTATATATTAATCTTTCTTACTGTGAAAATTACCCGACAGTTAATTTAGAAGTTCTTGCCTGCGGGACTCCTGTTTTAGCTTATGACTCAGGCGGAAGTTCTGAAAGTTCGTTGAACGGGATTATAATTCCTCGCGGAGATATTAAAAAAGCAGCAGAAGAAATTAAAACTTATTCTGAAAATCATGCAGGCAAGCCCGAAGTTTTATTTGAGCGTACTGAATTTGATAATAAAAATACTTTGAGTCAATATTTAGACACAGTATCACATGGTGGTGTGGGGTACTGGAGATATAAAAATTCGCTCGGATTAATCGGCAAAAAAATAATTTTAGGAGTTTCTGCTCTTTGGGAAAAACGTAAAGGCTTAGATGACATAATTAAATTATCAAATCTTCTGACGGACGCTAAATTTATTCTTGTCGGCTTAAATGAAGCTCAAAAAAAATTTTTACCGGCTGATATAACAGCTTACTCACGGACTAATAATGTTGAGGAATTAAGAAAACTTTATGCGGCCGCTGATTTTTATATTAATACGACTTATGAAGATAATTATCCGACAACAAATCTTGAAGCTATAGCCTGCCGGACAGCTGTTATTACTTATGATACGGGTGGAAGTCCTGAAAGTGCAAATATTTACGGCTGGACAGTTCCTAAAGGACGAATTGATTTAATAGCTTCGTTGATAAAAAATAATAATTTTCCGTCTAAAATCGGCAATGTCATGACATTAGACGAAATGATGAAAGAATATTCAGTGTTGTATTAAAGTAAAGGACAGCATAAAAAATGAAAACTTGGGATTTAATAAAATCGGATTTAGCCCGGCTCGATAAAGTTTCTTTTACGAAATTCTTAAAATGGTATTTTTTCCCTAAGGGTTCAACATTTCCTTTTCAAGTATGGTTTAGAATTGTTGCCGGATTGAAGAAAAATAAATTTTTGAAATTTACGATAGGTTCGATCGCTTATTTTATATACCGGCATTTGAGTTTTAAGTACGGTATCAGCGCGAACACTAATATCGAAGTCGGTGCGGGATTAAATATTGCTCACGGTTTCGGGGTTTTTCTGAACTGCAAAAAAATAGGCGAAAATTTTACCGTGTATCAGGGTGTAACTTTGGGCTCGGATGCTCATGACAACTCGCTAATTCCTACGGTCGGAAATTCAGTTACGATTTATCCGGGAAGCGTTATAACCGGCGATGTAACACTCGGTGATTTTTCTGTAATCGGAGCTAATTCATATGTATCAAAAAATATTCCTGAACATTCTGTAGCGGCCGGAGCACCTGCAAAAATAATTAGGAATAATTAAATATCGTAAGCGTTAAAAGCGTTAGGGTCGAGAGATTTAACTTCTACAACTTCTTTGACGTTAATGCAAAAATTATGAACGATCATTAAGCGCGCTAAAATATTTCCGTCAATTAAAATTATTTTTTTCTCTTTCGCGTAATCTTGGGCAGGTTTTGAAAATCCCGCGTTAGTTACTAAAAGTCCGCGCCCGGCCTTTCTTGAAACAGCATCGCCGAAACTCTGCATGCTCCAGCTTGTTATTATGCTTCCGTTTTTTAATTTTCTCGTGTGAATATAAATCGGTCTGTAACCAGGACCGTCTTCAATTATTATGCCGTGAATAGCTGACGAACTTAACCTGCGCCGGGCATTTTTATAGACTTCATAGCCCATGCGTATAAGCAAGTCCGTAACAAGCTGCTCAAAACCTGCCGAAGAAAGTTCATTGACGCGGTTTAAGATTTGAACAACTAAATTTTCATAGTCGGACTCTTCACTGCCGTTTTGAAAATTAAAATTTAATTCAGAATGTTCGTTCATAACTTAAAGATTATATCAAAACAGTTAGGGGTTAGGGATTTTTTCCGCGCTCAATTCTTGATAATAAAGAAAATTTTTAGGCACGCGCAAAGGCTTTTTTAGGTGAGGGGTTAGGGATTATTACTTTTTTCACCTCTCACCAATTAATTAAATGCTTTAATCCCCTAACTTTTTATTATGAAATCGAATATTATTTTTTATTTTAAGTGTTTTGAGTATAATAGTTAAAAAAATTATAAGGTAATGGTGATTTATTTTGAAAAAAATTTTAGTTTTGTTTT
>CAMVMK010000100.1 GCA_947168585.1 uncultured Fretibacterium sp. | reverse complement strand
CTAAACTCTTTCTAGAAATATTTTAACTTAAAAAATCATTTTGTGCCACCACCGGCAGATGTCCATTCCTGCCGCTTTTTCATTTTATTAGGAGGTCTCATAATGTCAAAAAATATTAGCACTCAAAAAACAGAAGTAACAACAAAAAGCACTGAAACGACGCAGAAAACAAAAACTTTTAACTGCCCTGAAAATTACGCGCCGTCAAGTCCCATTTTCAAAGCCTATTCAAACGGCTTTTTTCCTGTCGCTCATAAAATTTTATTCAACGCAATCTGCCGCGCTCTTGACGGAAAAACAGAGGGAAAGGTAAATTTTAATGCTGTCCTCGAAGAAGCGAAAATGCACCGTTCATCAGCACTGAATATTATCAAGCACATGGTAGCGTGGAATATCCTTGAAGTATCTTTCAACTCGTCTCAAGCAATCGGCGAAAAAAGAAAGTCTTGGGCATTCGTGAAAATAATCAGAAATCCTGAAGTTCAAGAATTGCCCAAAAGCGCATAAATTCATTTCACTGCTCGGCTATACGTTTCAGTTCGTGCAAAATCTTATTCCGGATCGTGATGAAAACGGAAAAATAATTAAACTCTTTCCGCAAGTAAAAAAGAAATATCACAAACTTCATAAGTTCGGCAAAGGAGCGTTCTGTAGCTTTCATATTAACGCGCCCGAAATCGCCGGAGTTTATTTATGGGTTCTTGATAATGAAATCCTTTACGTCGGAAGAACAAAAAATTTCGCTAAGCGTTTCAATAACGGTTACGAGAAAATATCTGCATCTAACTGTTGCAAGGGCGGAACTATAACGAACTGCCGCATGAATAAAGTACTTCTCGAACTTTCCGAACAAGGAAAAACCGTCAGTCTTTATTTCTATAAGACGCGGAAATATAAAGTCGTTGAGAAAAATATTCTTCACGCTATCAAAACTCCTTTTAATATTAAGGACAATTAATAATCTGGCAGAACTTTTCTCTGCCGATTATTTTTTCTCGAAAAACTCATTGACTAATTTAGAAAATTCATTGACTAAATCATTGACAAAAATAAAAATCCCCTGAAACCGATAACTAAATCGCTGACTAAAAATTTTTTAGAAATTAAATTTACTTAGTTTTTCAAAGGATTTAGCTTTACTTTTTGTATTAGCAAATGTATTAGCAAAATTTGATTTTTTTCGGGAATTTTTATCGTTCTGTATTAGCAAAATCATGTTGACTTTTATTGATGTATTAGTAAATTTCGCTTTGTATTAGTAAATGTATTAGCAAAATTTGATTTTTTTCGGGAATTTTTATCGTTCTGTATTAGCAAAATCATGTTGACTTTTATTGATGTATTAGTAAATTTCGCTTTGTATTAGTAAATGTATTAGCAAAATTGAAAATCTCCTGTATAATGTATTAGCAAAATTCATTTTTGTATTAGCAAAAAGGACAACACTACAAGGAGGTTTTCATAATGGCTATTATAAAAGCAAAACGCGGAAATGTCATCTATATATATGAAGTTGAAAGTTATCGTGATAAAGACAGCGGGAAAATTAAAACGAAATGGAAAATCTGTGGTCATCTCGACAATGACGGAAATTTTATACCTTCAAAGGGTCGGACGCTAAATAATCTTCCTTCTGAAATTCACGAAATCACGAGAACAACGAAAGAAATCCGCGTCGTTGAAAAAGAAGAAGAGAAACGAAATTCCGAAGAACTTCCAGCTGAAATAAAAGAACTTTCGATGACAGCGACATTTGAAAACGTTGAAAACGAAACCACTGAAGCCGCTCATCGAGTTTCTCAAGAAGTCAAAGCTCTTGCTGTACCTGAAAAAGAAACTCAAAACGAAAAAAACGAAACAGTTGAAGCTGAAATTGTCAGTGAAGATAAAAATTTACCGCAAGTCGTTTCAAAGAAATCTCCTCAATATAAGTTCGGAATTTCAAAAGTCGATAACGTGTTATTTGACGAAGAAAAAAATCCGGCGATATATGATGCTTCTAATGAAACCGAAGTCAGCGTAAACGTCAGCAGAGCAAATTCCCAGAAAAGAGTTGAAACTCTAATATATATTGACTTCAACGACGCGAAGAAAAACGGAATTACGATATCGAATGAAGAACGGATTACTCCATATGACCGAGAAATTCATAATGCCGTTGCCAGTCTTGCCGCAGAAGGGAATGAATATATCAGTACCAGCATGATTTTTCAACTTCTTTCCGGCAACACTTCTGACGAAAGAAATAAAATGAGCGAAGAAACACGAAAGAAAATTATTAGAAGCGTTGAGAAAATGAGTGCTACGAGAATTACAGTTAATGCGTCCGCCGAAATGAAAGCCGGAATGATTGCAAAAGCTACTTATGTAAATTATTTAATCCCCTCTAAGCGAGTTGAAATAATCCTGAACGGACAACTCGTTAAAGACTGCATACAGTTATTAGATAGTCTTCCGTTATTCGATTACGCCAGCAAAAAAAATCAAATTGCCTCTATCGACATAAAAATGCTTGACGCACCAATTCAGAACTCACCTGAAAATATCACGCTCAAAGGTTATCTGTTAAGACGTATCATGGCGATTTCAAAATCGAAATATAAAAAAAATAATATGAATAACGTTATTCGCTACGACACCATTTATCAATATCTGAAAGTTCAAGCTTCAACAAAAGACCTGTTAAATCATAAGCGCAAGCAAATCCGTGATAAGGTCAAAAAACTTTTAGACTTCTGGAAAAAAGAAAAACTGATTAAGAATTATAAGGAAGAAAAAGAAGGAAGAGTTATCGCAAAAATTATTATTTTTCGTTAATTTTTTATCTCTATATCATAAAAATCTAATTTTGTATAGGGGGGATTATCGTTCATTGTAGGGGGGATTATCGTTCATTGTAGGGGGGATTATCGTTCATTGTAGGGGGGATTATCGTTCATTATACGACCTCAAAAAATCGAACTAAAACCCTTACACTGCAACAATTTACAGCGTTGGGAAAAATCCCTATATGCTATATAGGCTATATAAGCTATATAGCGCCAGGCGGCCGACTACGTTTTCGCTCTCAGCCTAAAGCCGCTAAAGCCGAATAGCCGAAAGCAGAAGGTGTTATTCGTCTTTCATAGCGAAAGGAAGAGCTTAACTCCGCAAGCCGACACTGGCGCAGAAAAAAAAAATCAAAAAAAGTGTTCGCGGAAAAAAATCAGGCGGCCGACTACGTTTTCGCTCTCAGCCTAAAGCCGCTAAAGCCGAATAGCC
>CAMVMK010000099.1 GCA_947168585.1 uncultured Fretibacterium sp. | reverse complement strand
GGCAAAGATTTTATAACTTTCATGGGCGGATTAGCTTTTGCCAGCGAAGGCGAGACTAAATTCATAGACCCTGCTCAATATCTTTTCACGCCTAGAAAAGGCATGAGCGAGTTTTGGCCTGAGGGAAGTGATAAGCAATGAGCGAATTATTAACGGCTAAGGACGTTGAAATCAAAGAATTCAAAAAAGTAAAATTCGGCGGTTATGCTATTCCTGAGGTCGAAGATTTTTTGAATCAGGTTGCCGAAGATATTGAAGCGTATTCTATGCAGCTTGACGAAAAAGATGCTAGAATTCAAGAACTTGAAACTTTTGTCAAAAAACAGGAAGCAATGACTGACGCGATTAAAGATGCTTTAATTCAAGCACGCAAAGCCGCTAAGGACATCGAAGAGCAGGCTAAGGTCAATACCGAAAAAATTATTGCAGAAGCGAAAGCCGAAGCAGATAAACGTATAGCTGAAGCCGATGACAAAGCCGCCGTGATTATCAGCAGTGCCGAAGCTCAAGCCGCTAATCTTTTGCAGACATCACAAGACCGAAAAGCTCAAGCCGAACAGACAAGAGCAAGCATAGAACACGAACTTGAAGGCTATAGAATTGAAGCTAAACAGAAAGCAGATGAAATTATAAACGATGCCCGTGTTGAAGCTAAAAAAATCATGACTGACGCTGAACGCGAAATTGAAAATTATGAAAAACAAATGCAGTTTTTAAGCCTTCAGAAGCAGCAATTTGTTAAAAATACAGTTTCACTGCTTTTTGATTTCGGGAAAATTATGGATAAAGCCCAGCAGGAAATTGATGACGAAATGAACATGGGATCAAATTCCGCAAACGATAATAACATCATAGACGAAGCAAATAATAATAATGTTAACTTCGTTCAGGAATGAAAATAGTTGTAATAATAACGAGGAATTTGAGAAGTTCCGTGAAAAATTCTTTAATTTCTTATTAAAAAAGCCCTGTACCTCCGGCGGAGCTGCAGAATATCTTTCAAAACATAACTTGCCGGAGTATTTTTGTAATTTATTGCTGAATGAAGCTGAAAAATTAAATTTAATTGATGATTCAGCATACGCGAAATTATTTATTGACGGTCATTTAACTTGGGGAAATGCTAAAATAATTTATGAACTTTCGAGACGCGGAGTATCAAGAAATGAAATTGATGAAGCTCTAGACAGCAGCAAAGACGAAATTTCAAGAGCCTGTGAACTTGCTGACGGCTGGAAAAAACTTGGCGTTGATGAACGAAAAATAATTAATAGACTTTTAAGCAGAGGTTTTTCTCATAGTTCAGCAAGAACCTCCAGCATTGACAGAAATAACTAAAGGGAATAAAATACGCCTCGTTGTTTTTAGAAAATAGGAATTTATTTTGGGGCTGTAGCGCAGTTGGGAGCGCGCGACATTCGCATTGTCGAGGCCGGGAGTTCGAATCTCCTCAGCTCCACCATTTGTTGTATTCATCGATATTTAAGCCGTTTTTTATTCTGATTTTTCCCTTAAACCGTAACTAAAACCGTAGATAATTCTTTCGGTTAAATCTTATCTACGGTCGCAGTAGTTAAATCCTTTCACAGTGTGAGTTTATGCGTTTCGTTACCCTGCTCCTTTAACGTAATTATCTCTGACATGTTGATGATTTTCCTGAACGGCGATAAAGTTTCCGCCGATCGGCGTACCCTCTGAGCCTGTGATAGCATCGGCAGCCATGCGCAACATCATCAAGGCGGCGGCTTTCTCATTCGCGTCCCCGCCATTTGCGATTTTCCTAGAGGGTGTCATCATAAAATATTAAGCCACATAAACATACAGCGAATTTGAACTGAAGCTCTATAAAATGAGCTCGTTTTTGCATACCTTGTCGCTATTCCGCGCCAGCCTTTCATCTGATTTTTTTCGATTTTTCTTCAGCGGGATTACCGCTTCCATTTTCGCGCTGCCGACTTGTTCAATAACATCGTCAGTATCATATCCTCTGTCTGCCAAAAGATAATCTGAGTCAATCCTTTCAATAAGTTCACCTGCTTTTGAACAGTCTGCAACAGTTCCATCCGTAACAATAACGCGAACAGGCATTCAAAACGAATCTACTGCAAGGTGTATCTTCGTGTTGAGCCCCATGGCTTGGTTGCCTCAGACTGCTCCTGCTGCATGGGGTGGACTTTGATGATATGAAGCATCTATCATAAGCCATTCAAAATCAGGATCTTGAACAAATAATTTGAATAACTTTTCCCATACCCCGCTGTCTCTCCAACGAGAGAAACGGCGATGCGTGTTTTTTCAGTCCCCATAGTCATGCGGTAAGTATCTCCAAGTATTTTTTATATATTTTATCATTATTGACGACGCTATCTAAAAATATACTTGACAAAAAAAACTCTTAGTTATAAAATTCTCTTTGTACTTGCGGGGCGGATAGTTCAGCGGTAGAACACCTGCTTTACACGCAGGGGGTCGTAGGTTCGAACCCTGCTTCGCCCACCAGGATTTAACGACTATGCGGGGTCGTAGCTCAGTCGGTTTAGAGTGTCGGCCTGTCACGCCGAAGGTCGCGAGTTCAAGTCTCGTCGGCCCCGCCATTAAAAAATAAAGCGTTAGATCGTGCGGCATTGGGCGGGATAGCTCAGTTGGTAGAGCAATGGACTGAAAATCCATGTGTCCCCGGTTCAATTCTGGGTCCCGCCACCATGAATAAAATGTAAAGATTGCGGAAGTAGCTCAGGGGTAGAGCACAACCTTGCCAAGGTTGGGGTCGCGGGTTCAAATCCCGTCTTCCGCTCCATTTGTTCTATTTATTTAGTCTTTATAAGCTTTTATTTATCGATCAGTTTTCGATTTTTCCCTTAAACCGTAACTAAAACCGTAGATAATTCTTTCGGTTAAATCTTATCTACGGTCGCAGTAGTTAAAACCTTTCACCGTGCGCGTTTATGAGTTTCGTTACCCCGCTCCTTTCACGTAATTATCTCCGACATGCTGATGATTTTCCTGAACGGCGATAAAGTTTCCGGCGGTCGGTGTTGCTGTCTCCGAGTCTGTAATAGCGTCGGCGGCCATGCGCAACATTCCGATGATTAATGTTTTCTTGCCGTTATCGTTGCTCCGTGCTGCCCGTTCAACAACCCCTCCCCAGTAGCTTAAATCTAAATCGTCATTCGAGATTTTATTTTCTTTCTCCATATTATCAATAGGAAGACTTATCTGCGGCGTTTCCGGCGGCCGGGTTTGTCAATAGTTTTGTGTAATTAATTTTCATATCCCAAAAACTCTGTCAG
>CAMVMK010000098.1 GCA_947168585.1 uncultured Fretibacterium sp. | reverse complement strand
GCAGAATACGCCGCTTCATCGCTCGACATCATCATCATAGCCGCTAAAATGCCGATGATAACAACGACTATTAATAATTCTATGAGCGTAAAGCCTTTGTGTTTCGCGTATTCTTTCATGAGTTTTTCTCCTTAAATTTTTAACCGTTAGCGAATTACCAATCCTACATAAGGCTCATTGGTATAAACGTCAGTACTCGTTGGAGAGGTTGCATCGTAATTAAAAATCCAGTCTCCCATCCAAAGGGTGCCCATAAGTCTAAGGGATTTTGCACGTGATGCTAATTTTTTTTTCACGTTAGGATCAGAAACTGAAAGCCAAACACTCCAAGAGCCTTTACCATAATTACCATATAATTGGTAATCACCAATATCAGTGCCCATATATTTAGCAATTTCACTTTCATGAGCGTGAAGACTAAATGTCCAAGCTTTTATTTGCGGTTCAATCGCGTCAAGATTATCAGCATACCATGCAAGTGTCGCGGTTTTAATATTTCTCAAATCGCTGATTATCTTCGCGGCCTTAGCTGATGATACGGCTTCAGTACTCGACAACATCATCATCGCGCTCAAAATTCCGATGACAACTATAACGATTAATAATTCGACAAGAGTAAAACCGCGGCGTTTTGCATAGTTTTTCATGAGTTTTTGCTCCTTAAATTTTTAGCTATTAGCGAATGAACATACCAACACTGCCTGTTGTACTAGTAGTAGCTGAAAGATCTGCAGAAGTTGTATTGTTACTTCCCATTAAAACAAGTCCTACAGTTTTGGCGCGCGATTTTAATTTTTCAAAGACTTTCGCATCCGTAACATTGCACCAGACGTACCAGTCAGTGTCTTTGCCTTCGCTGAATGTGTAGCTGTCTTTTAAGCCTTCGTTGCCTAAATATTTTTGAACATCAGCTTTTTCATCGCTGAGTTTAGCAAAGTTTTTACTGTTCTTCTGTACTTTGCCCTCAACATAGTCAAGGTTATCAGCATACCACGCAAGAGCGGCAGTCTTAAGGTTTCTTAAGTCGCTGATAATGTCGGCGGCACGTGCTGAAGAAACGGCTTCGGTGCTTGAAAGCATCATCATTGCGCTCAAAATTCCGATGACGACGATAACAATTAACAATTCAACAAGGGTAAAGCCCTTACGCATTGATTTTTTCATGATTGTATTTTATCTCCTTTGATTTTAATTTGAATTAACGAATCTGCATTCCGACTTTAGCAGGATTATTGGGAATATTAGCAATATCAGTTATACTGGAAAGGTCAGCAGATGTAGGCCAGCCGCTAGCAGGGTTTACAATACAAAGTCCTACTGTTTTAGCGCGTGATTTTAATTTTTCGAAGACTTTTGAGTCAGCAACACTGGCGTACACATACCAAGGACCTGCCGGATTATTACCAGAGAAAGAATAATTTGCAACATTGCCCTCATTGCCCATGTATTTAACGACTTTAGCCTTATTTGCTGCTGCATCGCCATCAAAGCCCTTCCAAGTATTAGCGTTGTTGCTATCCTTACCTTCAATCTCATCAAGATTGTCGGCGTAGTAAGCAAGAGCGGCGGTCTTGAGGTTTCTTAAGTCGCTGATAATGTCGGCGGCGCGTGCTGAAGAAACGGCTTCGGTGCTTGAAAGCATCATCATTGCGCTCAAAATTCCGATGACGACGATAACGATTAACAACTCAACAAGGGTAAAGCCCTTACGCATTGATTTTTTCATTGTAAATTTTCTCCTTTCTAACTTAATAAAAAATAAAATTTCCAAATGCCAACAAACGCAATTTTTTTTCGTCTAAATATCACCGTCCTTAAGGCAATTAGAAATAAGAAAAATTTTTTTCATTTTTTTACTTCCTAACTCCTAATTGTTTTAAGAAAGCTGTACTATTGCTGACGTTATCGGAGCAAAAATCGAAATTGCAATTATAGCTATAATCGCTCCTACAAAAACAATCAGCATTGGTTCCATTAACGATACTGACGCCCTGATCTGCTCGTCAAGTTCCTGGTCATACCAAGTCGCAACTCTTTCAAGCATTTGATCTAAGTGTCCTGTTTCTTCGCCTATCCTCATCATTTGGCAGACTAAAACCGGGAAAATTCCCGCCATTTTTGAAGCGTCTCCGAGCGACATTCCGCGAACTATGCCTTTTCTAAGTTCTTCGTAACCGTTTTCAACAGGGACATTGTTCGCCGTGCCCTGAGCCATTTCCAAACTCCTGACAATCGGAACGCCCGCGCCCGTCAAAGCTGATAAAGTTCTGCTCGAGCGCGCCATTGCCGCCTTTAATATCAAATCTTTCATGACCGGGATTTTTAACTTTAATCTGTCCATGAAACCTTTAGTGCCTTTATTTTTAGATAAAAATATCCAAGCAAAGACAAATAAAGCAACTCCGCCCACGATAAACTGCCAATGATCGCCGAACCAGTTTCCCATAGCGAACATAGTCAAAGTAATTTGAGGAAGTTCAATGCTCAAAGATTGGAAAGTTTCTTCAAATTTCGGAACTAAGTATATAAAGAAAAATATAAGCACGCCGACCGCAAAAAATGCAATGAACGCCGGATAAAACATCGCGCTTCTGATTTTACTGTGCAATGCCTCCTGCTTTTCTAACAAAGTCGCGCCCTGATCGAGTGCCGGACCTAACAAACCGCCTTCTTCACCCGCCTGCATTAAAGCAATTAACAACGGATTGAAACACTTATGAGCCGCCATTGCCTGACTTAACGGGATACCTCTGTCAATTCTGCTTTTAACATCGAGCAAAGCGTGCCTGAGAGTGTAATTTTTTTCGCCGCCTGCTATCATTTCGAGCGAGGCCGTTAAACTTAATCCCGCGCTCTCCATTGTAGCTAACTGCCTGAAAAATACCATCAAAGTTTTCAAAGGAACGTGGCCGGTATTAAAAATTGCTCCTAAGTCCATATTAAGAATGGATTTCAAGCCTGTTTCTCTTTTAGGTTTCTGGGGGGCAAGAGCAGCTGCTACAGCATTTGCAGTTCCCGGAGTTTCTGTTTTAGTTTTACTTTTGAAAAAACCTCCGCTTGAAGGTTTGGCTTTAGCGTCAGAATTTAAGTTGATGACTAACATTCCCATAGCTTTAAGCTGCATAATTGCCTGCTGCTGATCGACAGCGTCAATAGTATTCTCGACGATTTCACCTGTCGAAGACCTTGCACGATACTTAAAGACCATGAGATAAAGTCTCTCCTTTATGCTTAATGATTTTTATTAAAAATTTATTTTGATATTCGAGGATTATATAACTTAAAATTCAAAACCGCAATATGATTTTTTATAAAATTTTTTCTATAAAAAGCTAAGTATTTCTATCGTTGACAGTTAATAAGATTTATGTAATTATTCAGACACTAATTTTAGCTTTTAAGAAACGGAGTTTAATAGAGAAATATAAAATGAATCGAGTCAGCCATCTTAATAATTATTTCGGGTTTAGAGGCTTCTGGTTTTATTTCCAGAGGTTCAAT
>CAMVMK010000097.1 GCA_947168585.1 uncultured Fretibacterium sp. | reverse complement strand
AGGACAATTCTTTTGCCCATGTCTGAAAAATCTGCCGTGAATTTTCCTGCCCTACAGTATAGAACACTGCCCCCTGAACCTCGACGTGCCTGATAATCACGCAGGTCAACTCCTTTCGGAAGCTCCACAGACACTACGCCGCTCTGAGCTGGCGACAAAATGAACGCTCCGGGAAAACGGTACTTTCTGTAATCTTCCTCCCGTTCCTGCTCTAAAAGCCATTTCTTAAAAGACGGAAATTTTTGCAGATAATGGGCCTTCAATTCGAGCATTTCTTGCTTCTGCTCGTCCCTTAAATCTAATTGCTCCTTTTTATAAATAAACGATACTAAACGCCTTAAATAATTAAGATCGCGTCCTTTCCCTTCCCAACTGCCGCTTTTTAAGTCTTGCCATTTTGATTTTTGAACATCGCGTAAAGATTCGCGCTCTAACTTCTGCTGAAGCCTTAAATTTTTTATCGCTGATTTCTTAGCCTCTAAATATCTGTCTTTCTCCGACTGGTAATCTTCCCACGAACTTTTTACGTCAGGCACTACTGAAGTTACGGAAGTTTTGACGAAAGACTTTTCTGAGATTTTAATGCTCTCATCATGTGCCGAATATGTGCCTAACTTATGTTCAAGTTGTGTAAAACTGCATTTCCTTGAAACGCTCGAAAGTTTCAGCATAGTTCCGCAAAAATTCAATACTGCGCCTTTTCCGCGACGTTCTAACTTTGCTCCATGCTCCGACAAGTTTCTGTGAAGTTCCTCCCAAGACTCGGCAGACTCCAAAATCGGTAAAATCTCTCTTTTGGCGATTCTCTCGATACTCTCCGCGCCAGTATGCGACTCAATATCACGAGCCTTTTGCGAAAGTTTTTCATCGCTCGAATCTCGAACTTTCACATCGCCTTTTTCATGAACATTTCCAGCACTGTCAACGACATAACGACCGCTCTGTTCAATCTCCCAGCTCTGAGCAAATTCGATTTTTCGGGCGGCTCTTTCGAGTGCTTTTTTAGTCCACCCTTTGGCAGGACGGATAGCCTTAAAAGTGTCCGGCGATATTCGATTCACCACGACATGGACATGTAAATTTTCCGTGTCTTTTTGCAACGCCCATAGCGTCTGACAGCCCTCCAAGTTCAGCTCCTTAATGGCAATCTCCACAGCCTCATCAGCCTGCTCATTCGTGGGACTTTCATCTGAACGCCACGACAGTATAAAATGGAGCACAGGATTTTTACTTCGGACGTTTTCATATGACAGCCCCTCCATCTCAAGGTATGCTTTTTCGGGTGGCGAATTTAAGTTCTTCATCCCTATATGAATGACAGAATTTTTTTCATGTCCCGTTATCCCAAGACAGTAATTTATCAACGCCTTAAAATTTGTCTTGCTTCCACTTCGGCGCGAAGGGATTTTCGCTATCATTCAAAACTTCCCTCTAAACTTTCTATAAACCTGTTAATATTCGCAAGAGCGACTGCCGTTTTCTCGCTATACATTCCGCCAGATTCGCTATAAATTTTTTTCAAAAGTCCTCCTTGTCTTCTTAACTCTGAAATCATCTTAACGTCCGTTACGGAATCAACCCTGCGCCCTAACGCCCTCCGACGCACATACTCAGACACCGATAATCCTGACGCTTCTGCATCCTCTTGAATTTCTTGACGCTCCTCTCTCGTTACTCGAAAATCTATTCGTGCTTCAAGATTCTCTTTTATCATTTTTCACTCCTTAAAAATCTTTAAAAAATCTTTTCCAAAAACAAAGGGTTCGGGGAATATGTCCCCGACAAGCTGACGCGAGAAACTTCTTATAAGTTGATTGCGTCTTGTGCTCTTGTTCGGCAAATAACGAAGTTAATTTGTATGACAAGAGCCTGCTTGCTTCCTATTATCCTTATTATTTTTACGGCTATTATATCACAAAAAAGTCAGTTAGTTGAATGTCGTTTTGCGGTTAAAAAAATGTCCATCTGAATAGAAAAAAGTCGTTACAAAGTAGCAATAAAAATCTTCAAAATGTTCATCAAAAATCATACTCGTCAGAGGTCAGACAGCGGTCAAAAATTCTTCTCGCAGAACATGACAAGAACGAAAAAGTAACTCCCAACAAATCGTCATGCTGAAGCCATGTTGAATGTCAGCAAACGCACACCAAAACGTAACAAAAAATTTTTTAACGTTCTCCAAAAATCTTTTCAAATGTCTGTCAAAAATTGCTGACTTTGTTCATAAAAAATTCATTCAAAAGCTATAAAAAAAACGAATAGAAGTTCATCAAAAATTCATCATGCAATTCATGAAACGCCGACAAACATTTTGTGAAATTTTCACGCCTATAAAGAAAAAATTATCGTCAGTTTGATGTCAGAGTGATGTCAAAATTCCCACTTAGAATGATGCACAAAAAATGGACGAATGTCGCTTCTCTGAGGGTAGAATTTAGATTAAAAAGTGGAAGTCCTGACGAAAAAAAATTTATCTATAAGAGTACCTTTTACGCCAGTTCTGAGTCAGTTTTATTCATATTACAACGCACCATAAGACCTCAACAAAGGTGCAGAAAAATTCCTAAAACGGACAGCAATTTTCTGAACGATCTGTCAAAGTAAAACAATTAAATTTCGGAGCAAATTCAAAATAAACATTCCCTTTGCGCCCATTTCGATGTTTCAAAATTTTTAACTGAATTACTCGTGTATCAACGCCATTAGATTCCTCCGTTAATTTACCATTCTTCTCCATGACATTCAGCAACTCACGTAAACGTTTAAGGCGGTCGATTTCTTTTTCACCCTCCTGATAATCCCAGCCAGCATATTGAAGTCCCATTAAAACATCAGAAGAATACTCAATCGCACCGCTCTCCTTAAAACTCGCCATACTAACAGGCTGAAAATAATTCTCACGGTTAAACGAAGAAATCGCTATGACAGGCACTTGATAATCACGGCTCAGCCTTTTTAACTCTAAAACAGCCTTGTCCGTGTTCTGTTTGTCAGTTGCTCGAATATCAAATGGAGCAAGAATCTGCAAATAATCTATGACAACAACTGGCGGTTGACCATTATTAAATTTCATGTACTCACGGACTTTCTCCGCGATTTCTGAAACTCCGATATTCCCTATGCCCTCGTTGATATGAATATTCTTCCCGTAAATCCCATATTCTTCGAGAGCCGACATAAAAACATCGTTCTCAAACCCGTAAAATTTTCCTTTCAAAATTCCGCGAGTCGTCTTTGCGTTCTGAGAAGTTCCGTTCATCTTAGCGTCCTTTATGAAAGTCAGACGGCTTAAAGTTTTTGCTATCAACTCATTGCGAGACATTTCAAGCGAAAAGATTAAAACTCCATGACCCGACTGCGCTATTTGGTCGGCGATTTGCAAAGCAAGAGTCGTTTTGCCTAAACTCGAAATTGCCCCAAGAACATAAAGTCCGGGATACAATCCCCCGTCAAGCATTTCATCCAAGTCGTTAAAACCTGTCGAAACAGCTTTTCCCTCTCGGCTTTCACGGATAATTGAAAAAAAATCATCAAGCGAATAAGAAACAGCATCGCGCTTATAAGATTCAAGCTCGGCTTCAAACTCCGAAGCAA
>CAMVMK010000096.1 GCA_947168585.1 uncultured Fretibacterium sp. | reverse complement strand
CCGCCAGCGTTGATCCTGAGCCAGGATCAAACTCTCAGTAAAATCTTTGAGATTTTGTTTGATTGGCTTTATAATCGCAAAATAAAAATTCACATCTCATCTGTAAACTACTCTGTCAATATACTTGAAAGAAAAAATAAAAACGAGAATAACAAAACCACTTCTCTTAATCTTCTTTCACTCGTTCGCTTTGAGCTTGAGGCTCTCCTCTTCGCTGAGTGCCTGCCTCTCTCAAGCGCAACAGGGAGAATTATACGCCAGTTTTTCTAAATGTCAAATTTTTTATTTTTTTAATTTATAGAACCTTATGAGGACTTGAAAATTTTAAGTTTTATTTTTGAAAATAAAGGGACTTTTTCGGGCTTTTTTTGAGATTTTTTAATTTTTCGCAAAAAATTTTTTTCGTGTTATAATCTTTTCAGAAAGATTTTCACGGAAAGATATTCAATTTTATTACTACATTTATTATTACAAAAATCCTAATTTTATTCAGCTTTGATATACTTTCATAGAGCAGCAAGCAAAAAAATTTTCGACTATATTCCTAAAAACTTTTTTAAGTTATAATGATTTTAGAAAAAATAATTTGTCTTGAAAAATTATTTCATTAAAGAAAATCAACGAAAATTCCGAAATTATTAAAAAAATTAAGCAGGAGGCTTGCAATTATGAATATTATTTCAAGGTTCAAAAGGGGGGGGTATTCTCAGTAATTCCCGCAATTTTCAGTTAAATCAAAGAATAGCACCGAAAAAATTTTTTGAGTGCTTCAAAAATTTCATTGACGCTTTCAATTTTATATTCCAAAAGAAAAATAATAAAAATTTAACGGGCTTGCAGGTTAATCGGACCGCAGGATTAATTTCGCGTGCCTTGAATTATGAAACGGAGGTAATTTTTAATGTCAGTATGGCGTTTGCATATTCACACAAGAGAAGATGAACTTGGCCGATATTGCCTTGATCATGATGTTGTCGCAATGGGCTGGAGTTTTGAGGATCTCCTTGAAAATTCAGAGCCGGAACTCGCGGAAATCAAAGCGAGAGTTTATAATCTCAAAGACAACTGGGAAGATTTTTTAGAGTGTGCCGAAGATAGAGATTATAAATTAGATGAATCTCTTTACAGGCTTCACGATAACGTTAAGCCTGGCGATTCAATATGGTTGTATTTTAACGATAAATATTACATTGCCCGTGTTACTTCACAAAGCCGTTGGCAGTTTTGCCAGGAAGCGCGGAAATACCATGCCGCGAATCAGCTTATCAATATCCGGTGGCATGAAGTCGGGAACAGCAGCAGTTTAGTTCCGCCGGTGATTGAACTCGCTTTTTCAGACGAAGAAAGCACGTTCAGAAAAATTCTTGACTATGATGTTGAGGGCTTCAGCATTTGGCTTTTGAATGCCTTTGAACACATTGTCGAGCCTTACAAAATTTGGCGGATTAATCTGAATCCCGGCGATTTTAACATTTCAGAATATTGTCTCGCTAATAATGTCGCGGCTATGGGATGGAGTTTCAAGACTTTGCCCAATGAAAATAATTCTGAACTTGAGAAAAAAGTCGAGGAAATTAAGAACTGGAAAGAGTATCTCGAATATTTCGAGAAGTATGATAATGAATATTACAGCGAACTCAGTTCGAGTCTGCGAAAATTTCATGATGAAGTTAAAATCGGCGATGTAATTTGGCTTCACGCAAAAGACGGCTATTATTATTTCGGCGTGGTTAAAAGCGGCTGGTCTTTTAACAATGACCTCGAAGCACGAAGAATAGACGCTTCGAATCAGCGAGAGGTTTATCAGTGGCATAAAATTGAAGATTGCGAATCAGTTCCGCCTGAATTGCCCCATAACTTTTTGGGACAGACATTCCGTGAAGTTTCCAATTCAGTCGTCAAGGAGTTCACGCTCGAACAGTTACGGAGGCTCAAGAATGAAAACAGCTAAAATTTTCTCGAAATGCCCCGCTGTTTTTCTGCTCTTAGTTGCTGTCTTTTTATTGACGGCTTCGGGGGCGTTTGCAGACGTTGCGGTTGATAGGACACATTTTCCTGATTCGGCATTCAAAACATTTGTCAGTGAAAATTTCGACACGGACTCTAACGGAACATTAAGTAATGCCGAACTCACCGCCGTTACGGAAATAAACGTGAGCAGCAAGAATATTTCAAGGTTAAACGGCATTGAATACTTCACGAAACTTAAAGTTTTATCCTGCGACCATAACAACATCACGAATATCGACCTGCACAAAAATACCTCGCTTGTAAGCCTGAACTGCAGCTGGAATTATCTCACCCGTCTTGACGTAAGCAACTCGCCGAATTTGAGCACGCTTTCATGTTCACGCAACGATATTACAGTCCTAAACGTAAGCAACACGGCTTTAACATCTATTGAACTTAACGCTGCTTTTCTTCAATATACTAAAAATTCTGCTAACCGTTCTCCAATTAAGGGAATTTATGCAAAGAATTGTACGCAATTAGAAAAATTTATTATTGATGTTACTGATAATTATTATATAGAAACTCTTGATTTTAGCGGCTGTACTGCTCTAAACAGATTTTCTGTCAATGATTATAATAGATATTATGATAGTTATTATAATAGTATCTATGGTAATTATATTAAAAATATAAATTTCAGCTGTTGTACTGCTCTTGAAAAATTATCAGGTACTTCAGGCTACTGTTCTTTAATCAATTTGCAGTTAGAATCCCTCGACATTTCGGGCTGTACGGCTCTCGTGTCGCTTGACGTTTCCCGGAATAATCTCACGGTTCTTGACGTAAGCGATTGCACTGCTCTTAAAAATATTGACTGCTCGTTAAACAAATTAACGATGCTCGACTTGAACAATAACACGGCATTAACTTCAGTAACATGCGCAAATCAAAAGGCGGACAGCCAAAAGATAACAACATCATCAGACGGCACTTGTAAATTCGATTTTTCAATGTTGATTCCCGCTGAATATATATCGCGTATTTACAGCTATTCCGTTCACGGCTATACAATCGAAGGCTCCATGATTGACGTACAATATTCAGACGGCGTTACGATATTTGATTCTGTTCCTGCTGAAATTGAATACGATTTTGAAACAGACTTTAATGACGTAGCCATGACCGTTGCATTTGCAGTAACGGCAAGCGAAGGTACAGCAACAGAAACTCCAGTTATTACAACAACATTGCTTAGTTACGGCATAGTAAATTTAAGCTACAGCGCGACCCTCAATGCGAGCGGCACAACGCCTATAACATGGAGCGTAAAATCAGGAAATTTGCCGGACGGACTTACATTAAATTCTTCAACGGGCGTTATTTCGGGAATACCAACGGCGACAGGAACGTCAAAATTCACTGTTCAGGCTAAAAATACCAGCGGAACTGTAACAAAAGAATTTACTATTGTTGTCGGCGATATTTATGACGAAGACAGCGGTTACAACGATGATGATGACGCTGAAAAAGATGACTATAGTATAACATCAGATGCAGTCAGCGATGATATTTCTTCGCAGAGCAATTTAGGATGCAGCGCAGGCTGGGCCGGAGTAATTTTATTAGAGAGTGTCGTCAAAATGACTAATCTATGATAAATTATTAAAAATTTTTAT
>CAMVMK010000095.1 GCA_947168585.1 uncultured Fretibacterium sp. | reverse complement strand
AAGTCTAAGAAATTAATTCATTAACGGCGCTACATCCCCATAGCTAAAGCTAGGGACTTTGCTCCGAATTTTCGGTAAACACACTTGAAAACAATAACCGCTTTGCAGGAGGCCTAACCCCTCACCTAACAAAAAAACGGCCTCCCGTACTTGGAAGACCGTTAGAATATCATACAGCAATTAATGCTTCTTCATTAATTTTATTTTCAAGTTCTATCGGCGGCTCGTCAAGATTATAAAGATACATTCCCATACCGCACTGTTTTAAGCCGTCATTTACAAAACCTACAGCTTTTACAACCTCATCGATTCTTTCCATATCAGCTTTTATTTGAGGACTTGTAGCTTTTGCGTATTCTTCAAAATCGTCCCATGTTACAACATCTTCATATTTCATGTTCTAATGCCTCCTAATGTATTCGTCTCTTTCAAATTTTGCGCGGTTAATTTCATTTTTAGGTGTTTTCTCTGTCGTTTTCTTAAAATAATGCAACAAAACAAAAGTGTCCTCATGCCAACAAAAATAAAATATCCTGTTATCCCCCGGACGTAACTCCCAAATATCCTCATCTATGTGTTTTGTATATTTTGAAGATAAATTTATACCATTTTCCTTAAGTAATCTAACATGAGAATATATTTGATTATATTTTATCCTCGCGTCTTTGTTTGTGTCTGCATTTAGTAAAAGAAAATTTATATAGTCAGCTAATTCACTTTTTCCATGTTCATCTCTGTAAAAATCAATTTTATATTTATACATTTTATATTTTGTCTTTCTACTCTTGATAAAAGATATTTTTAGAAATTATATCACAAAACTTTTCCTCACCCCTAACCGAATAAAAACGCTTCCTTATGCTAAAATGTTTTTAGGCGAGGATTGAAAGCCTGAATGGCTTTCAATTAGTTCCTTTACAGGAACGGAGTTTGCCAGGGGTCATCCCTGAGTACTGAAAGGGAAAGGGGGTGGGAATATGATTAAAATAATAAAACTCGTCCAAGCCTTAACTGACTTGATACGAGCTATCGCGGAACTAATCCGCATTATTAAATTATAGTCCTTATCCGCCGAGTTCATTGTCGAGGTGGGTAGGTAGCCCATTTACGACATAACTCATTTTTTAGTCTTAAAGAGTGTCTGCTCTCCCTCGCCGGGGCGCACTCTTTTTTCTTGCCTTAAATTATATCACAAAACTTTTTCTCACCCCTGACTGCCGTCAGGCAGGCCTAACCCCTAACTACTAACTCCAACAAAAACGCTTTCTTATGTTAAAATATTTTTAGGCGAGGCGTTCGCTTTTACAGGAACGAGAGGATTCGTCAGGGTTGCATCCCTGAGTACTTAACAGGAAAGGGGGTGGAAACGATGAGGAAAATAATAATGCTCCTCAAAGCTTTAACTGAGCTTATCAGAGCAATCACGGAGTTAATCCGCATTTTCCATTCGTAACCATGTCCACCGGGACTTTTGTCGAGGTGGGTAAGCCGCCCACTTTAGACAGTCCCATTTATTTACTTAGAGTGTCTGCTCTCCCTCGCCGGAGCGCACTCTCTTTTCTTGCCTCACATTATATCACAAAACTTTTCCTCACCCCTAACCGAATAAAAACGCTTCCTTATGCTAAAATACTTTTAGGCGAGGATTGAAAGCCTGAATGGCTTTCAATTAGTTCTTTTAACAGGAACTATGGTCGTAGGGTATTCTCTTCCGACCTGTTGTTAATTTAACAGGAAGGAGGTGAATGTTACATGAAAAACTCAGACAACATCGAACGCATAATAAAACTGCTATGGGCTTTAACAGCACTCACAGCAGCAATCGCGGAACTCATCAGAGTTATAAAAATGTAACTTTATCACCGTAGGGCGTAAGTCTGTAGGTGGTTTAGCCCCATCTATAGCGGCCCTTTTAATTTAATTTTTTAAGAGTGTCTGCTCTCCCTCGCCGTGGCGCACTCTTTTTTCTTGCCTTAAATTATATCATATGTGTTTATATACATCACCACGCGTCCCTGCATGAATAACATATATAATCGTGATTTCATCTTTGTATTTCTTGTAAATAATTCGATAACCATTAATTGCAATTCTTGAGTATCCCTTAAATTTTCCTTTTAGATTCTTAAAATTTACCTGTTCTGAATGATCGTGTTTTATGATTTTGATAACATCTCTCTTAAAATTTTCGCGTATATCTTCATGTTTGATAAAAAATTTTTCAGCAGCTCTGCTGTAATCAAACCTTATTTCTGACATTATATATAAATCATTTCACTTTTTACAATTTCAAGATCATCAGAAGTTAACTGCTCAAGTTCAAGTGAGATTTCATCATTCTCTTCATCGGAAATTTCATTATAACTATCATATTGAAGAGGATTTTTATAATAAACTTTATGGCGATTTAATATAGATTTAAGCATTGTATATACTCCTTTTATTTCATTTTTTCGTGAAAATTATATCACAAATCTTTTTCCTAACCCCTAACCCCTAACACAAAAAAAACGGCCTCCCGCACTTGGAAGACCGTCTTTATTTTCAAATTTTAACTTTTAATTCCTTGTGAAGCCTTAAGCCTCACGCCTTTGTTTTTTCTATTACACTCGCTCGCGATTAGAAGCTGATCGCTGTTCTGAAGCGGATGAGGTTGTCCTTGTCGTAACCGCCGTTGCCGTCCTCTACAGCATCTTTGACGTGTACGTAGTTCAAGCCCATCGTTGTGTAGTCGTTGAGTTTGTACTGAACGCCGACACCGATCTCTGAAGGTTTCCAGTCATCGCCGTTATCAACTTTGTAGCCGTAGTAGAAGAGGTGTGTTGCCCACTTGTCGTTCCATTCCTGGCCGGCTGCGATTCTCCAGTATTTAATCTTGTCAGAAGCAATGCCTTTGAAGATTGCTCCGCTTGTGTCGATACCCTTATCGCCTCTGGTTACAAAGCCCTGATCAAACTGGCCGTATTCTAACCATAAGCTGGTGTACTTAAGAGCTTCCTGTTTGATATCAAACATAACTGCCCAGTGGTTAGGATCGTCTTTTGTTCTCTGCTCGTACTTTTGCCAGTACTGTTGACCGTTGTTCAGTTGAACCCTTTCGCCTTCCCACTTCTGATGATAGAAAACGCCTTTGAAGGCAACGTTCTCGTTGAAGTTGAAGCGTAAGCCTGCATAGACTTCCCACATTTTGTCGAATGCGATATCGCCTAGTCTGGTTGGGTTGCCGTTGGCATCTATATGATCATAATACTCCTCAGCTTTGTCGCCTTTGAAGTATACACCGCCGAGATCTAATCCGAATTGCTCGGTGAACTGGAACTGGCCGTAAAGCATTAACATCCAGTCACTCCAATTGCCGTCATCAGTATTATCCCAGTACTTACGTATTACTCTTTTTCCGGCACTATCTAAGATTTGATTCGGGTGAGCTACGACTGCTCCGACTGTGCCGAGTGCAAAGTTCTTCGTAAGTCCGAAGCCGTTCCAATTCCAGTCTGTCATAAGGTGCTGGCCTTCGCCGAAGCTACCGGTTACGTATTTGCCAAGGTTGGCTTTCGGTCTGTATTCGCCCTCAAGAGCCCAGTTGAAACGTCCGACTGTTAAGCGTGTATCAAGGAAGAACGGCATTTCAACATAGAAACGATCGAAGTAAGCCTGATCACCATTATCACCGCCGTTAAATCTGGCTCTGAAGAAGTACTCGTCATCTTCGCCGAACCAACGTTCAACATATAATTTTGAGTCATCGAAAGTGAAACTGGTTTGTCCTTCAGCTTTAGTGGTGTTATCAACATCGTTTGTCTTCGTATATTTAATATCAAGAGCTAAATCTCCGTGAATGTGCCATCCGCCGAGTCTGTCCTCAAGGACT
>CAMVMK010000094.1 GCA_947168585.1 uncultured Fretibacterium sp. | reverse complement strand
CCTCCTATAAATTTTTATAATTTCATTTTTTGTCCACTTTTATAGCGTATCACCAGTTTCATGGACGGGTTTGGATTTGTTTTTTTATTCGCTCTTTTGTTTCTTAATTTTATGGACTTCAGCACTTTATTCCTGTCTTTTGTTGTCGGAAAATCAGCAGTAATTCTTTCGGTTTTAATTTACGTCTGCATAAAAAAGAAAAAATTTATTCCTTTACTTGAAGATATTTTGCTGCTTCCTGAAAATTTTGACGTTCCCGAAAAAGATCAATATATTTCTACAATCACAAGCAAAGAAGAAGCAATTAATATTTCAGAAAAAATTGTAAATTTCTGTTCAGCGCACGGAGTGGACAAACGCCGAAGCTATTACACAGGCCTTGCAATCGAAGAAATGAGCATGATTATAATTGATACGGGTTTTAATGACGGCAAAAAACACAGAATCGATATTAAAGTTTTCGTTAAAGATGAAAAAGTTACAATCAGAATACGCGATGACTACAAAACATTAAACGCTAGGCAGCGTATAGAAATTCAAAATCCCGAAGATAAAGCTTCAAACGCCGGAATTAGAATTTTAACGAAAATAGCAGACAGTCTCGACTATTATAGTCAAAACACTTAATAAGTTTTATAATAAAAAAATGGCATACGATGAAAAATATAAACTAAGAACTTTAAGTTACAGAAATGAAGGACATACGTTATCTCAGACAAGTGCAGTTTTTCAAATCTCGATAACTTCTATACGTAAATGGGAAAAACAGTTAAAAGAAGAAGGAAATTTGAAAAAACGTCCGATAACCCGCAGATTTAAGAAAATAGATCCCGAAAAATTAAAAGTCTACGTCAGAGAGCATCCTGACGCTTATTTACGTGAGATCGCTGAAGTTTTTCAATGCTGTCAGACCGCAATACGAAAAGCATTGATACGTCTGAAAATTACGCGAAAAAAAAGACCACGCGTTATCACGAACAAGAACCTAAAAAAGTGAAAGAATATCTTGAAAAGATTAAGGGTATTTCTCCAGAAAAAATAATTTATGTAGATGAGACCGGGATTGATAGATTTTTATACCGTAAATACGCGCGTGCTATCAGAGGCGAAAAAATTTTTGAACGAGTCAAAGGCAATAAATTTCAAAGGACAAATATAGTAGCAGCACAAATCGGTAATAAAATTTTAGCTCCGCTTCAGTATAAAGGCATGATGCACTCGCAGTTTTTTGAAGCATGGTTTGAAAGACATCTTATCCCTGAGTTAGCGAATGGGTCAGTAATAGTAATGGATAATGCTTCCTTTCACAGAAAGAAACGTCTTCATGAAATAGCGGAACAGTGTAATGTAAAAATAATATTTCTTCCGCCGTATAGTCCTGAACTAAATCCTATAGAACATTTTTGGCATTGGTTGAAGAAAAAAATATGTGATTTACTTAAAATTTCCAAAAATCTTGATGAAGTAATTTTTGAAATTTTTCAAGTGCTTTAAGTATATCAAAAGCCGGTAAGTTAAAAGGAGTTGCAAAACAGGATTTTGATACGCTGCTAAAAACCTACGGCGTGAGTTCTCTTGATACTGCTGTCCATGAAAGATTTGCAACTGATTTAGAGCGTTATTTATGGACCGGCGAGGCTCCGAATGCGAAATTAAAGCGAGTTTTTGAGCAGTTCAAAAGGTGGCTTAGAAGCGTCTACAACAGCCTCAAAGATATTAAATATGTCGGCAAAGACGGGCGCGAACACTCGATTGAATTAAATCCTAATATTCAAGAGATTTTTGACCACATGTTTAACAGTGAGGAGTTAAAAGACAGTGAGAAAGCAGGAAATAAAGCCCGTAAGAATAATAACGATACAACTTTGACTTTTGGAGATGTTGAAGAGTTCGATGCTAAATCTACAAATGCCGAATATAAAAGAATTGAAGAAGAAAAATTCCATAAAGAACCTGAAAAGCTCGAAGTTAAAGAGGCTCCCGAAATTGCAAAAGATACAGCAACACCGTTTGATAACACTACTCCGTCCGAAAGGAACAGGGCACGGGTTATAACTCCAAGAGGCACAAAATTAGATATAAGATACAGAGTTGTCGAGGCCGGAGATTTAATTACGTCTAATAATGACGACTTCAGCATTAATAACGACTATCCGCAAGAATTACAGAATAGAAACAGGACTAATTTTGCAAATCAAGATCAGGTTTATGATATAGCAAATAATCTTATGCCTGAATTAGTTGCTGATAACCCCTTAGCGTCTAACGGTGCGCCTATCGTAGATTCAAATTTAGTAGTCGAAGCAGGCAACGGGCGTACTATGGGAATAAGACGTGCCTATAATCTCGGCAATAAAAGGTCAGTCGAATATAAAGACTGGGTGATTAAAAACGCAGCTAAATTCGGTTTAAATCCGGATTATGTTGCAAAACTGGAACGGCCTGTACTTGTGCGCGAAAGAATTTCGGAAATAGACAAAGGGCAGTTTATCAGCGAGGCTAATGAAAGCAGCATAGCAGGAATGTCAACAACTGAGCAGGCTATTGAGGACGCTAAAAAACTTGATGACAAAACACTCGGCGGCTATGATGTAAGTAAATCATTCGAAAATAACAAGAGATTTATATTTAATTTTATTAATGCTATCGGCGGCAATGATAAAGGCCAATTATTGCGTAAAGACGGGACTTTATCAAACGGCGGAATAGAACGTGTACAAAACGCACTGGCGGCAAAAGCATATAAAGATCCTGGAGTACTCGCAAACATGAGTGAAAATCCCGATGATGAGATAAGAACTATCAGCAATGCGCTTAGAATAGCCGCTCCCGAAACGGCTATACTGCAAGCACAAATTGACGCTGGAAAATTAGATGCAGATTATTCGATTGCAGACGATTTAATGAAGTCGATTAACAGATACGCCAATTTTAAGAAAAGCGGTATGACTGCCGGAGATATAAGAGCGCATTTAATGACTTACGACATGTTCAGCGAGGATAAAATCTCTGATGAAGAAAAGAAAATACTATTATTCTTCACGGATAACTATAGAAGTTCAAAACGCATAGCAAAAGGATTAGCAAATTACGCTATGGGAGCGATTAACTCGGATACTATAATCAGCTTTGACCCTGACGCTAAATCAAAATTAGGAATAATGGGAGAAGCGTTCAATTTACAAGAAGATGAAGAGAGCGAGAACGGTTCAGAGGGCGAGATTTACAGTCAGGCGGCTAATAGCGATGTTGATTTAGATGAAAATGTTAATGTTGTAAAAATTAATTCTACCCTCGATAATGTACCGTTTTATCAAAGAATGAAAGCGTTCGGGAAAGATAAACGTGCTGAATTATTAAATAAATTCAAAGGCGGAGTCGTAAATAAGCATACTGGGCTTAAAATTACGCTATCTAATTTAGGACTTAATCATATTCTTGATACTGCAAGAAATACACCGGGCATAGGCGGAGAAATAAGCTATCAAGCTATACCTTATCTTAATAAATTAGCTGAAAATGCGTACCGTGTTGAAACTCATGAAGATAAGAAGCCAAAAGTCGGCACAGAAGGTCAAAAAGGCATTTTAAGGAATGTACACAGATTTTATGTCCCTGTTAATTTAGACGGAGAAAATCACGTGTTAAAACTCACGGCAAAAGAGCATGATAACGGGAAAATAGATGTAGATGAGATAAGCCTGTACGACATGAAATATACAAAAAAAATGTCTGTCCATTCCTCCAAGGACAGTCCTAACTCAATAGGACGAGCCGCTCAGACCTTGAATGACCCAGACAAAATAAGTGTACGCGAAATGCTTGCAGGTGTCAAGGACTCTGACGGGAAGCTGTTTCTCAAGAACGATAACGACTTCGTAAGCGATAAACTTGTTGAACGCTATAATCAAGAGGCTTTTCACGGGACGCGCCATGAACTTGAAGGGAATAAATTCGATTTAGACAAAATCGGAACGGGCGAGGGTGCGCAGGCCTACGGCTGGGGTATTTATTTAGCTG
>CAMVMK010000093.1 GCA_947168585.1 uncultured Fretibacterium sp. | reverse complement strand
AAAAAGAAAGGAAGAATGAAGAATTATGCAAATTCTAAAAACAAAAGATTTAGCAACAGAAAAAACTACCGGCCTTATTTACGGCATTCCCGGTATGGGAAAAACTACTCTGCTCGGTATGCTCAAAGGTAAAACTTTAATAATTGACATCGACAAAGGAACACGTGTCCTTGAAGACTGCGAGAATGTTGACGTTGTTCGTGTTTCGGAAGACCTACACGAAATTCCTGAAATTTTGCGTGAACTTCAAACTAAATGCAGTTATCAGAATGTCGCTATTGACAGTCTTTCGGAACTTGAACGCGGCCTTTTAACTTATTACGGCAGGCTCGGTAACAATAACGGCATTCCTTCAATACAGGACTATCAGCGAGTTGATTTTAAGCTGATGGATTGGTGCAGGCAATTCAGAGCGGTAAAAGCTAATATCTTTTTCACTGCGTGGGAAACACAAAAGGAAATCACAGCAACTACAGGCGAAAAATATTCACAGGCTCGGCCTTTGCTTCGTGATAAGAACGTTGATAACGTTTGCGGACTCTGCGACATTGTCGGTCAAATTGTTACAAGCACAAAAGACGGTGAGCGTTATATAAGGCTCGAAGGAAATAATAACGTTGTCGCTAAAGACAGAGTTTATAAACGTAAATTCTGCAAGTTCGAGGAGTTAATAGCGAATGAATAATATTTGGGATAATGGAGTCCTAACTAATTTAATATTAGCCCAGATTCATAATCGTCTCGCGGATATAAGTGCTTATCTGAATAAAGATAAGCCTTCTTATATCGATACTGAGATGACTGGTTTTGGAACTGCTAAATTTGAATTTGAAAAAGTTATTGAGCAAGAAACAAAAGAAAATAATGATTTAATCACTGCTGCCCCTAAGATGTACGAATTGCTCAAAAATATTTTTGAGTTATGGGATACAGGAATGATTATTGATAACACTGAAACTATTGAAAGTGCTAAAGACCTTTTAGCGCAGATTGACGGCGAGGAGGCGTAAGGATGAGCCCTTTATCTTACGATTACAGCTACAAAGTATACAAGCACAAAGCATTTTTAGATGAACGTAATGAAGAATACCAAAAACTGAAAAACGTTTTAGAAAAATTCACCTATCTTCGTGAAAGAATTTTTGAACTTCGTTACACTGCTGAACAAGTTGACGTTGAAAAAATTGAAGAAATTTATCAATCTTCCATTGATGAATTGATTTTAATTCAGCCTGTGATTGTAAAACTTTCAGAAGCAGCAGAATTTATTTCGAGCCGTGAGTTTGCGGATTGGAAAAGAGAACATGAGTAAAGATTTTTATGATTTTCTATTACTGGTTAAAAACATGCGCGAATGTCAGCAACGTTATTTCAAGACACGAGATAAAGCCATATTAATTGGAAGCAAACAACTTGAAGCGTCTGTAGATAAATTTATTGCTGAACATTTGCATGAGGAGGCTTAAGAATGAGTTGTACATTCAGACAAGTTGATTTTTACAATGGAGACGGTTCTAACACATGGGAGTGTTCAAATTGCAAAGAAGTTTTTTACTTTGATGAAGAAGCCTGCCTTTTTGGAAAGAAAGAGGAGGCGCAAGCATGACTGAGAAATTAAAACCGTGTCCATTTTGCGGAGAGAAATTACGATTACAAAATAATCATTATTCAGGGCCTCTTTGGAAACGTATTAATAATAGTTTTCGTGTTGAATGTCCTAAATGCAATGCTTCTACTTATGAATTTACAACAGCAGAAAAAGCCATCGAGGCTTGGAACAGGAGAGCTGATACCGAATGAAAAATCTTGAAAAATACGCTCCTGAACTTTATTACGCTCTGGTTCAGCTTCTTATTAGTTTTACTGACGTATTAATGGACGATACAAACGATAAAGCGGTAAGAAAGCTAATAAAAGCTACTAATGAGGGTAATCGTTTAATTGAGAGGATTGCAAATGAACAGGCTGACTAAGCACGAATACTACTTAAATATCGCGGAGGCAGTTATGCAACGTTCAAACTGTCTTCGCCGAAAATACGGCGCAGTTATCGTTAAAGATGATGAGATTATCGCAACAGGATATAACGGCGTACCGAGAGGTGAAAAACACTGTGAAACTTGCTCAAAACAAAACAGCAAAGACTATATCAATCAATGCCACTCAGTACACGCCGAAATGAACGCGATTATCTCAGCGGCACGGCGCGACATGTTAGGTTCAACGCTTTATTTAGCGTCTGACCAGCCTAACGCTAAACCTTGCGATATTTGCAGACGTTTAATTATTAATGCAGGTATCGCAAAAGTTATCACAAAGGAGATAAAAGACTTTGAGTAATCTTGTTGATTTTGCTAAAAGAGAATTGGATTATTGCTTTCCTGATAAAAGCGATGATCTTCAACAAATGGCAATAAAAAATGTTCTTGAACTGCTCGAAACATTCAGCAATCAAGGCCATAGCGGTTTTTCTGCACCGTACGTTCTTAAATTATTTGACCGTTTAGCTCATTGGAAGCCTATTAAACCGCTGACTGGCGAAGAAGACGAATGGTACGAAGCACACGGTGAAAATAATTTACAACAAAATAAACGTTATTCAGCTGTCTTCAGAAAGAACTTTGATAATTCGACCGCGCACAACATTGAAGGAAAAGTTTTTGTTGATGAACACGGCTTAGGTTATACAAGCAGTGATAGCAGCGTTCCGATAACTTTTCCTTATGAAGTTCCTGATAAACCTGAATTTGTGAAAGAAGGTGAGAACTAATGTTAAATAAACTTGCAAAAGAAATTAACAAAAATGCACAGGCTCACGGCTGGTGGGACGGTGAACGCTCTTTCGGCGATATTATTGCTCTTTGCCACTCTGAACTCAGCGAGGCTCTTGAAGCATTCAGAAATCATGAAGCTACTGTTTACGTCAAAGACGGCAAACCTGAAGGCATAGCCGTTGAAATGATTGACTGTGTTATCAGAATTTTTGACTGGTGCGCTCAAGCCGGTATCGACATCGACAGCGTAATTCAGCAAAAAATGGAATACAACAAAACAAGACCGTACAGACACGGCGGAAAGGAAATCTAAATGCACGAATCTGTTTATGAATCTCCTTTATATGGAGACTTGGATTTTTTGAATAAAAACCTTTCTGAAATCCATAACAGATTAGCAGAAATCAGTAAATTTCTTGAAATTATCGTGGCGCAAGTCTGCAAAATCGATTCAAATGACATCAATTTTAATTCTATTCATTATGGAATTGAAGGTAAAGAAACGTTTTTGTCAGACAGGAAATATATGTATGTGAAGCATGACGATAGCCATAACAAAGGCTTATACATTGAAAGTAAAGGAGAATAATTATTATGATAAATTGGAGCTATAACCCTGAAGACTACGGCAAAATCAAACCGATTAAGCCCGGCAACTACCGCGTAAGAATTGAAGAGGCAGAAGAACAAGTCTCAAAGACTGGCCGCGACATGATTAAGATGACGCTCAAAGTCAGCGGACAAAGCACAAAAATTTTTCACTACTTCGTTTTTCTCCAAGAATTGCCCGAGGTAACTAATGACAAACTCGGACGAATTTTTGACAGCTTCGGCATTACTCCCGGCGACTTAAACGTCCTTAACTGGAAAGGCAAAGTCGGCGCAGCTGAAATCAGCAACGAGACCGACAATCAAGGCAATTTACAGTCTCGTGTTAAATTCTTCATTAAGCGTGACCAGCAAGGATTACTTCCAGCGTGGCAGGAAAATCCTACTCGTATCAACTCCGATATGCTTAATCCTGACAGCGATGAACCGCCATTTTAATTTACGGCCTTATCAGCAGGAAGCTCTCGACTCTATCCCAGAGTCTGGAGCTTTCCTTATCTGCCTCTTTACAGGCGCAGGAAAAACTGTCTGCATGTCTCAAATCCAGCGAAGAGGCAGAATGCTGATACTCTCGCACCGTGATGAATTAGTACATCAACCTGAAAAATATTTTGATTGCTCTTTCGGAGTGGAGCAAGCAGAGGAAACTTCTCACGGCGAAGAAGTCATTAGCGCGTCTGTTCAATCTCTCGTTAGACGTTTGGATAAATTTAAGC
>CAMVMK010000092.1 GCA_947168585.1 uncultured Fretibacterium sp. | reverse complement strand
AATTGAGAATATAGCGCGGACAGAGATAACGAGAGCGCATAATTTAGGAAGTTTAACGGCCATGAAAGCTAATCAAGATGTTATCGGCGTTGAATTTTCGGCGGTCTTGGATAATAGAACAACGCCGATGTGTTCTGAGAGGCACGGGCTGAGAATGAGGCTCGATGACGACAGAATACCTTTTAACACGCCGCCTTTACATTGCCGTTGCCGCTCGATGTTGATTTCTATAACGGTTTACGATAATCCTGACGGTCTTTTAACCTCACATGAGTTTGACGAAGTATCAGCTGGCGAGCAGAGGCCGGAAGATATTGAAGAAGTTAGAAATATTTTAGAGACTGATAACGCTAAAAAATCATCTGGAGAAAATTCTAAAGAAGATAACGAAGAAACAGAAGTAAAAACTCCAAAGGACGCTGAAAAACGTGCACTTAGTTTAGGTATTACCAAGAACGTTGATTTTTCGGGGCTTGATGTTAAAGCGGCTAATGAACTTATAGATGGAATAAGTAGAACACGTGAGATTTTTCCTGATTTACCTGTATTTGATTTTGTTGGAAATTGTCAAAGTCATAATAATTTTGACTATGCCGTACAAGTAACAAGGAAATTTCAAAATAATGCTGATTATTGGCGGCAAAAATATAAAGGTAAATCAGATGAGCAGATTATTGAAATTATGAAAAACTTAAATTTGCCGGATATAAAGAAAGAGAAAGTTTCTAAGAATACTTACGCTTTTGCAATATGGCGTGAAAATTCTAAAGGAATATCATTAAATAAAAGTCTTTTTTCTCCTAAGAAAATTTCTGAAACAATAGATAGCATTATCAAAGACGAAAAAGGAAAATGGAATCCTATCGGTTGTAATACAATAAAATTTATTGTAGACCATGAAATGGGTCATCAAATTGATTATTTGATAAAAGCACGGCAAGATACTAAAATTATTGAGATGTTTAATAAATATCAAGCCAAAGGAAATATGAAAAACGTGTTATCAGATTATGCTAATACAGATGTTAAAGAGTTCATAGCTGAGGCTTGGGCAGAATATCAGAATAATTCTAAGCCGCGTGAGATTGCTCGCGCAGTGTCAGAGCGAATGATAGAAATTTACAAGAGGAGTTTTTCAAAATGATAAGTAAGCCTTTGTGTTGTAAGTGTGCAAGATTAAAAGATTTTAAGCTCGAAGAAAATGACAAAGTTATCGCGCATTGCGAAGCATATCCTGACGGGATACCTGAAGCTGTAGTGTATGCCGGACATATTTATCCTAAACCTAATGATAACGGCTTGCAGTTTGTTCCTGAAAATCCTGATGTTTATGTTAGGAAATCTACAAAAAGAGAGGAAAACAAGGAATACAAGGAATTAAAAGAATATTACGAAGTTCTTGATATGACCGATGATGAGTGGGTTGAAATGAGGAAAAAAACGACAAAACTTCCAGAGGAAGAAATAAGAATGTTTTTAGATATGAAGCCAAGACGCGAAACAGAGCCTAAAAAGTGGTAAAAAAAATTAATCAAAGTCCTGCGAAAAGCGGGGCTTTTTTTTATGGTGGTGATAAAAATGTCTCGTAAAGGTAATTCAGGGAAAAAAAACAGGATTGTTCAATTATATTCAGAAAATAATTTTGCTAAATATGAAAATGACGCAGCTTTTGGCAGATATCCGCGAGAGGAAAAAGATTTAATAGATGAAATATTTAATGCTCCTATCGGTACTAAATTAATAAGCTGGCATGAAAACTATCCTAAGGAAAAAACAATTTCAGAAATAAAATATAAGAACGGTGAGAAATATTTAGCTCATATAAGCGGTCATGATAGAGGTAAAAATTTTAGAGCGAGTATTGACGTTTGGTTGTCTAATCCTAATTGGAAAACTTTGCTTCATAACGGATATTATAATAATATTCACGATCATATTTGGGGTAACTACGCGCAGATAGTATATCCTAAAAAGAAAGGTGCTAAAAAATAATGTCAAGGAAGCCGTCAAGCGGGAAGATAAAGAAGCCGCCGGGAATAATGAGTGAGTATCACACTGAAGATTTAGGAAGTAAGATATATATTAATTTTGATAATAACGCGGTTAGAGGCGAGGATACTTATGTTTACGTATCGAGTAAAGCTACAGCAGCAGAGCGTCAAAAAGCTGTAATAAACGCGATAAATAAGCACAGACCTAATTTAGAATTAGCAGCATTAAGCCGCCGTAATGGCTTTGCAACGTTAGAGATGTCGCAGAAATGGAGCGGCCGTTTACTTTCAGACGCTGAGAAAAATCAAGTTAATCAAGAGATGGAGCAGCATATAAAAAATCTTTTCAAAAGTCCTTTATCTGAAAAAGGACGAGAACTAAACGAAGCTTACTGGAAACATGAGGCCGGAGGTTGGCGGCGCATAAAATAATTTTTTCAAAATAAAAATTCCTCTTGTAAAAGCAGTTGGTTACTAATTGTAACCGACTGCTTTTTATATGTCAGTGGCAGGTTCGTGCATTTATTTGTGTGAGTTCGAGTCTCATCGCTGGCAAACTTCAAATTAGCTAATTTAAGGAACACGGTTCATTCCCTTAACGTGTTCCTTTTTTATTACAGATTTAAGGGGATAGAAAGGGATTAAATTATGGAAAATTTAGATATTGTAACTGAAGAAAGAACACTTATTGAAGTTGCGCTTGAAGTTGACAAAGACGGTTTTACTACAGCAAAGAAGCTGTATAAGTGGCTTGAACTGGACGAAACGCATTATGCAAGATGGATAAGCACTAATATTCTTGAAAATCCATTCGCTGAAGAGTGCGTTGATTATTCGCCATTAAAGGCGAGTGAAAAACAAGGACGCGGAAATTTCGCAATAGATTACAAACTTTCAGCGTCATTTGCAAAGAAGCTGGCAATGAGTACACATTCGGAACGCGGAGAGCAGGCTCGTATTTACTTCCTGATGTGTGAAAAAGCCTTAGTTCGTATAGCTAAAGAACATCAAAAGTTTTTAGTTGAACGTGCTAAGAGTATCGCAATGAGGCGAACGCTGACCGATGTAATTTTAGAAAGCGGCGAAAATGAGCGAATGAAAGGACACGGCTATTCTGTTTATACAGATTTAGTCTATAAAGCAGTCTTCGGCATGAACTCAAAACAGCTTCGAGAAAAATTAGGAATTGATAAGAAAGATAACATTCGTGATTATCTCTCGCCCGAAGATTTAATCAAGGTCAGTAAAATGGAAAAACTCACAAGCAGTCTTCTTGATATTGGTTTTGATTACGAACAAGTTAAGGATTTTATCACGGAAAGATTAGCACTTAGTGCATAACACTTGTAATGATTTTTTTTAATTTAAGCCAGCTTGCTTATTTGCAGGCTGTTTTTTTATATGTCGGTGTAGCTCAAGATGGCGAGAGCAATTCTCGAGAGATGTCAGTTCGAGTCTGACCATCGGCAAAGAGAGCAGTACGGCTATTACTCTCACGTGCTGCTTATTTTTTATATTTTGAGAGTAAAGAATAGGAGAGTAAATCATGAGTGATTATCAGGTAATGCCGGATTTATCGGATGATGAATATGCAGAATTAAAAGCTGACATTGAACAGCGCGGCGTAATGGTGCCTATTGAGTTTGACGAATTAGGCAATGTTCTTGACGGCCATCACAGATTAAAAATTTGTAAAGAGTTAGGCATAAAGGATTATCCAAAAGTAATACGTGCCGGAATGAGTGAGAATGAAAAATTAACTCACGCAAGAAAATTAAATATTGCGAGGCGACATTTGAACACAAGCCAAAAACGTGAATTAATCAAGGCGCAGCTAAAAGAAACGCCGGAAAAAAGTAATAGGCAAATAGCAGAGGATTTAGGCGTTGACCATAAAACGGTATCAGCGCAAAGAAATAATCTTGAAAACATCGGGGAAATTCCCCAATGTAAACGAAAAACTAAAAACGGTCGGACATATCCTGCTAAACGCAAGCCTGTAAGCGTTTTCAATCCAACAAAAAAAGAAGAAAAAGCAATGAAAAATCCTGAAATTGTTGAACGTATGCAAGAAGACGGTACAAGTGCGTTAGTAGCTAAGCAAAAAGTTTTAAGTGAGGCAAAAGCGGAGCGAAAATCTT
>CAMVMK010000091.1 GCA_947168585.1 uncultured Fretibacterium sp. | reverse complement strand
TTCGATTGTCGAACGGCGAGCGTGTATCAACGCCGTTAAATAAAATTCCTGCAACATGGTCAATTTCTTTATGATTTTTAGGCTGAGTGAGATCGTTTAATTCCTCATTCCTAATCCCTAATTCCTCATCAAGAAAGATTTTTCCCTGCTCAAAAATTTTCACGGGATCGCGCCAGCCTGAAGTTACAGCAGTCTTTAAGCCCATTAAAAGACCGGGCAATAAAGTCGTTCTCATAGCCATTTGATCGCGGCTTATAGGGTTAGCGATTTTCAAAGGTTTTGAGCGTAAATCATCATCAGCGAGCCTTAATTTTTCCGGAAAATCTTCGGGCAAAAAGCTGTAAGTTATAACTTCCGTATATCCTCGTGCCATTAATAAATTACGGACAAAGCCTGAAATTTCCATTCCTGAGCCTATATCAGCGCGGTGAGGCATTTCGCCGGGCAATTTTTCAGCGACATCGTTATAACCTATAAAACGCCCGACTTCTTCTATTAAATCTTCTTCAATCGCAATATCCGGCCGGTAAGTCGGAGGCATGAAAATTTTTTCTTCGTCATTGCCTTTTACGTATTCAATTCCGAAACCTTCAAGAATTTTTTGGGCTTCGTTCATGTTGTCCCAAGATAAATAAGTAGAAAGTTTTTTGCGTGTTAATTTCACCGGCTGAGGCGATTTAATTTCGTTTTCAGCAAATAAAGGTCTGTAATCAACTTCAGCTCCGCACCAGTCGCGCATTAAAGTCGTAGCGGCCATTAAAGCAGAATTGCTCAAATTCGGGTCGACAGTACGGGCAAACCTGAAAGCAGCTTCTGAATTAATGCCTAATCTTCTTGAAGTATGACCTACTCTGATAGGCGAGAAACACGCGCTCTCAATAACTATTGTACTTGTGTCATCGTTAATTCCAGTCTGTTCGCCGCCCATTACACCAGCTAATGCTATGGCCTCACCGCCGCTTGTTATTAACATGTCGCGTTCAGTCAAAAGTCTTTCTTTACCGTCAAGGGTCTGCATTTTTTCGCCCTCGTGAGCAGCTCTTACTGTAATTTCGCGGGCAGGAAGAGTATTTAAGTCAAAGGCGTGAAGAGGCTGACCGAGCATTAACATTATATAGTTCGTAACGTCAACGGCGGCTGTAATAGGTCTCATTCCCAAGTGAGCCAAGTCAATTTTAACGGTGAGCGGAGAAGACTGCATTTTTGCGCCTGTAGCGAGGCCAAGTCTATAACATAAGCAGCCTTTATCAGGAAGCGAAATTTTTCCGAAATCTTCCGGCCAGTCTTTATCCTGCCTTAAGGGTCTAAGCCATTCGGGAGTTTTTAATACTGATTTAGGATATAAGCCTTTAATCTCGCGCGCCATTCCTAAAACACTTAATAAATCGCCGCGGTTGGGAGTTATCGAGACATCAAGAATAACATCGCCTATATGATAAAGACTTGCAGCACTGTCGCCGGGTCTTGCATCGTCAGGCAAAATTAAAAGCCCCGATGGATCATCGACATCATTAAGGCCAAGTTCAGCGGCTGATAACATCATTCCGAAACTTTCAACGCCATGAAAATCTCTCGTGCCTAATTCCATTCCATTCGGCAAAACAGCTCCTGCTCCGGCATAAAAAACTAAATCGCCTTTCTTCATGTTCGTTGCGCTTGTAACGCAGACATGTTCGCCGTTACCGGTGTTTAAGTGAGCGATTGAATATTTTGCTTCGGACGGGTGTTTTTCAAGAGCGTCAATACGGGCAGCTACAACGCCTTTCATTTTACCGGCGGTGTAAGTTATACTCTCGACTTCAGAGCCTGAAAAAGTTAAACGTTCTGCTAATGCTTCGGGAGTTAAGTCTAAAGGCTCAATGTCAATAAATTTTTTTAATAATTCCCAAGAAATTAACATGATTTTGCCTCCTCAAATCCCGACATAAAATAAGAAATATTCCCGTCAAATAATAATCTTAAATCCGAAATTCCATATTTAAGCATTGCCATTCTGTCAAGTCCGAAACCGAAAGCAAAACCGTTATAAATATCCGGGTCAATTTTTCCGGCGCGAATAACATTAGGGTGTACCATTCCCATACCGCCGACTTCGAGCCAGCCTGTACCATGACAGACACGGCAGTGAGGATCGCGGCCTGAACATTCTACGCACTCTATATCAAGTTCCATTGAAGGTTCAGTGAACGGGAAATAACTCGCTCTAAATCTATATTTCAAACTGCGTCCGAAGAAAGCGTTAATCATTTCGGCTATCGTTCCTTTCATGACGCTGAAAGGAACATTTTTATCTATTAATAAGCCTTCCATTTGATTAAACATAGGCGAGTGAGTTGTGTCGTTGTCGCGTCTGTAAACTTTTCCCGGACAGACTATTCTAAGAGGCGCGCCGTATTGAAGCATTGAACGGATTTGAACGGGCGATGTGTGAGTTCTTAATAAAGTCCCGTCAGGAAAATAAAAAGTGTCTTGCATATCTCGTGCCGGGTGCCATTTCGGGACGTTAAGACACTCAAAATTATAAAATTCTTCTTCTTTTTCCGGCCCTGTTGCGACAGAATAACCTAAGCCCTGCATAATATTAATTATCTCGTGCATAGTCTGCATTACGGGGTGAAAAGCTCCGGCTGTCCGTCCTTTTGAAGGTAAAGTTACGTCAATGCGGTCGTTATTTTCCTGCTTTTCATTTTCGGCTTCGCGGAGTTTTTTAGCAGTGAGATTTAATTTAGCTTCAATTTCATCGCGGAGTTTATTAAGTTCTTGGCCGGCTTGTTTACGCAATTCGGGCAATAATTTTCCAAGACTTTTTAATAAAAGCGTAAGATCACCTTTCTTACCGGTAAATCTTACGCGTAATTCGTCAAGTGTTTCTAAATTTGTTACAGATTTTAATGCCGCCTCGAAAGATTCTTTAACAGCATTAATATTTAATTCACTAAGTTCGGGCATTATTTCACAGCCTTCACTTTTGCTACAAGTTCTCTGAAAGCGTTTGCGTCATGAATAGCAAGCTCTGAAAGCATTTTTCTGTTCATGTTAATTTCAAGTTTTTTGAGGCCGTTCATGAATACGCTGTAGCTCATTCCTTCGGCTCTTACTGCCGCGCTGATACGGGTTATCCACATTCTTCTGAAATCGCGTTTTTTGCGTTTTCTGTCGCCGTAAGCTCTCGATAAAGCTGCTAAATAAGCCTCGCGTGCTCTGCGGTAAACATTTTTACGCTGACCCCAGTAGCCTTTTGTAATCTTAAATAATTTTTTGCGTTTCTTGTCGCTTGCTGATGCGCCTTTAACTCTCATGAGTAATTTCTCCTTTCAGGCAATAAAAATTAATCGTAGGGGAGCAAATGTCTCATCTGCTCGGTGAGTGTGTCAGTAACGTAGCCTGTTTCTTTAAGTCTTCTCATTCTTGCGGGCTTTTTATGAACGAGAATATGAGAACGGCTGCATTTACGATAAGCGAATTTGCCGGTAGCGGTTTTGAAAAATCTTTTTTTTGCGCCGCTGTGTGATTTTAATTTCTGCTTTGCCATTTTGAAGATTAATCTCCTTTCAAATTTTTAACCCTTTAAGGGCGTTAATAAAAGTCTCATATAGCGGCCTTCCATCATAGGCTTAGACTCGCATTTTCCTACGTCTTCACATTCGGCCATGACGCGGTTCAAAACTTCTTCGCCTCTGTCTAAGAAAGACATTTCGCGGCCTCTGAAGAACACCGAGACTTTAACTCTATGTCCGCTTTCAAGGAAAGTCCTGACTGCCTTAGTCTTGAAATCAAAATCGTGTTCGTCAATCTTCGGACGCATTTTAATTTCTTTAAGAGCCTGAACTTTTTGCTTTTTGCGGGCATCTTTTTCTTTTTTCTGAAGCTGATAGCGGTACTTCCCGTAATCCATAATTCTGCACACGGGAGGCTGAGCCATAGGGGCTACCTCAACTAAATCGAGAGCCTGTTCGGCGGCCATTCTAATAGCTTCAACAGTGTTAGTTACTCCAACTTTGACCCCGTTCTCGTCTACTAAGAGAACTTGTGATGATGTAATTTCTTCATTGACGCGCGGGGCGTTTTCTTCGTTGCCGGGCAATATTTCTCCTCCTTTTCGTTTTTCTGCCGCAGCGTTGCATAAAAAAATCAGGGCGGC
>CAMVMK010000090.1 GCA_947168585.1 uncultured Fretibacterium sp. | reverse complement strand
AAAAAAATTATAAGGTAATGGTGATTTATTTTGAAAAAAATTTTAGTTTTGTTTTTTATTTTATTTCCTTTGACTGCTCGCGCGGACGTTTTAATTAATTCTGATAAATTTCCTGATGAAGAATTCAGAGCTTATGTAAATTCGAGCTTTGATATAAACGGGGACGGAATTCTTAGCGATTCTGAAATTTCTTCTGCAAAAAAAATATACGTCGAAAACAAAAATATCGCTTCTCTAAAAGGAATCGAATATTTCACAGCTCTAACAGAACTTTCATGCGGACATAACACTGATTTAACGACGCTTGATCTCAGTAAAAATGTTAATCTTGAAGTTTTATTTTGCACCGAATGCAGTTTGAAAGAAATTAATGTTTCCGGTTGTTTGAAACTCAAAGAATTTTACTGCTACTTAAATCAAATCGAAAATCTTGATATTACGAATAATACGGAGCTTGTTTCGTTCGATTGCCAAGAAAATAAAATCAGCACGCTCGACGTAAGCAAAAATAAAAAATTAAAAGTGCTTGACTGCGGAAATAACAATTTGAGCTTTTTGGACGTTGCAAACAATACTGAACTTCAATGGCTTTATTGCCGTGATTTAAGCTTAAACTGCCTCGATATAAGCAAACTTTCAAATCTCACGCGGCTATGGTGCTGGAACTGTGGTCTTGATGAGCTTGATATTAGCGGGAATAAAAATCTTCGTTCATTAAGAGCTTATGAAAATAATTTAATTGCTCTCGATTTAGAAAATAAAAATTTCACTGAGCTTTCAATAGCTGGAAATAATTTGCCTTCTTATGAGCTTGAGTCAAATTTAGGCTTAAACATCATCGAAACTGACGGAAAATTTCAAGTTAAATTCGACGATATCTCCGAACTTTATAGAGTTTCAAACGTCTTGGCCGACATCGAAATTGACTCCTACAACGCCGAACAAGGGATCGCGGAGTTTTCTTCTCGTCCCTCAAAAATTTTTTATGAATATAACACCGGTCTCGATAATGTAACTTTGAATGTAACTTTATCTAATTTAACGACTACACACTCGTACTCGTCCGGCAGCGGTTGTAATTCAGGATTTTATTCAGCTGTTTTTTTATTGTTCACAGCGATGTTACTAAAAACATTTCATAGAGAAAATAAATTCCTCCGCCTATTAAAGCAATTCCGCAAAGAATATTTACAATCCTTAAAACTTTATCGCCTCGTTCACTCTGCAAAAATTCCGTGAAAATCTGCGCAAAAGTTCCGGCCGCGATTAATACTGCCGCGTAACCGAGTGCATAAGCTATAACGAGCATGAACGAAAGCATAAAAGAAGCCTGCGACATTGCAAGCGATAAAACTGGACTGACGTAAGCTATACTGCAAGGTCCGACGGCCAAGCCCGATACAATTCCTATTATTACCGCGCCTCGAAGATTTTGAGATTCTGTTCCTTTAGCTCCTGAACCTAACGAAAAAATTTTAACGTGAATTAAGCCCGTTAAATGCAAGCCCATCAAAATAAATGTTACAGCAACGAAAACAGTCAAAAATTTTTCATAGCCGCCGAGCAAAAGGCCAAGCCCCGAAGTTATTAAAGCTACGAGAGCTAAATTAAAAATTATTCCAAGCGAAAAAGCACACGAAACTAAAAACGCCCTGCCTCGTGTCGGAGTGTCGGTATTTTCGATATAACTCACGACTAAAGGCACTAACGAAATTCCGCACGGACTGAGCAATACGCTCGCCATCCCCCACATAAACGCCCCGGCTATCTGCCACCCGCCGGAAGAAAACATAATTTCAAAAATTTTGTCTAACATAATGAAAAAAATTATATATTAGACTTGCAAAAATTGACTGCATGAAATATAAATTGACAATTAAAATTTTTATTACGGGGGTAATTACGATTCCTGCATCTAAAAAACCGTCCGCCGATACGGACGTAAAAACAAAAAAAACTAAGAAAACAGCTGCATCAGTTAAGACTAAGACCACAAAAACAACTGCGGCAAAGAAAACTGCTGCGAAAAAAACTACAACAACGAAAACAGTCGGAACAGGCAAAGGAAAAATTTTAATCGTCGTTGAGTCTCCTTCAAAGGCCGCGACGCTTTCAAATATGCTCGGAAAAAGTTATATCGTAAAGTCAAGCAAAGGACACATGAAAGACTTACCTAAGAGCAGACTTGCTATCGACATTGAACACGACTTCACGCCCGAATATATTTTAGTCAAGGGCAAAGCCGCGTTGAAAAACGAACTCATAAAATTAGCGTCTGAAGCTTCGGGAGTTCTGCTTGCTTCCGACCCTGATAGAGAAGGCGAGGCTATAGCGTGGCACTTGGCCGACATTTTGGGAGTAAATCTCAAAGATAAATGCCGCGTTAGATTTTACGAGATCACAGAAAACGCCGTTAAAGCCGCTGTAAAAAATCCTGACTATATCGACATCAACAAAGTCGATGCTCAGCAGGCAAGAAGAATTTTAGACAGACTCGTCGGCTACACTTTAAGCCCGCTGCTTTGGAAAAAAATCCGTTTCGGACTTTCAGCCGGACGTGTTCAATCTGTCGCGCTTAATATTATCTGCGAACGCGAAAGAGAAATTCAAAAATTTGTCCCCGATCCTTACTGGGTCATCACGGCGAACTGCAAAAACGGAAAAAATAATTACGAACTTAAAGCCGAAAAATTAGACGGTAAAAGTTTAATGAAAAATTCTCTGCCGCTTTTAATTAATTCCGAAGAAAAAGCTAACGAAATTATCGCTGAAATTAAAGCGAATAAAATCATCGTCAGCGAGTTCACGACTAAGGCCGTATCACATGCTGCTCCCGCGCCGTTCAGAACAAGCACTCTTCAACAGGAGGCTTCAAGAAAATTAAGTTTCGTACCGGCTCACACTATGAGAATTGCTCAGGCTCTTTACGAGGGAATTAATATTCCCGGTCGCGGCCACGTAGGTTTAATAACTTACATGAGAACGGACAGCCTTAGAATTTCAAACGAGGCTTTAGACGCAAGTAGAGATTTCATTAAGGCTAATTTCAAGCCCGAATATTTACCCGAAAAGCCAAATATTTATGGCTCTCAAGCTAAGAGCAAAAATATGAAAGTTCAAGACGCTCACGAAGCTATAAGGCCGACAGACATGAATTTAACGCCGGATTCTATTAAGGACGCTTTAACTCCGGAGCAGTATAAATTATATTCGTTAATATGGCGGCGTTTCATGGCAAGTCAAATGACTCCGGCAGTCAGCGCGAAATCAAAATTAAAAGCCGAAGCCGGGCGCGTTGGTCTTCGGCAAGAGGGCGAGACTTTAACTTTTGACGGCTGGTCATGTTTATGGCCGATTGACTTAAAAGGCAGCGAACTTGTGAAAGTCAAAGAAGGCGAAGTTTTAACTCTTACTAAAGTTCAGAGCGAAAACAGATTTACAAAACCTCCGGCGCGTTATTCAGAAGCAGGTTTGATTAAAACTCTCGAAGAAAACGGAGTCGGCAGGCCATCAACTTACGCGACTATAGCAGGCACTCTCGAAGGACGCGGCTATATCGAAAAGAATGACGAAAAAAGATTTTATCCGACCGGTCTCGGGCTTGTTGTTGATGAATTTTTAGCGCAGTATTTTAACCGCAAAGATTTATCTTCAATTGTTGATGCAGGTTTTACGGCTCAAATGGAAAAAGAACTTGACGAAGTTGAAGAAGCAAGCCGAAAATGGCTCGATGTTGTCGGAGAATTTTGGAAAGAATTTTCAGCGACCGTTGACGAAGCCCAAGATGCTCCGAGAGTTGCCCTCCCTGCTCCTGAACCTATCGGCGAGGCATGTCCTGAATGCGGTCATGATTTAGTGAAAAAACGCGGACGTTTCGGAGAGTTCATAGCGTGTTCAAATTATCCCGAATGTAAATTTACGCGGCCGATTTTAAGCACGATAGGCGTTAAATGTCCTAAATGCGGCGAGGGCGATATAGTTCAGCGCAAGAGCAAAAAGGGAAAAACTTTCTACGGTTGTTCGCGTTATCCTGATTGCGATTACGTTTCATGGAACAGACCCGCAGGCGAAAAATGCCCGGACTGCGGCGCGGATTTATATCGGAAAGGCTCAACGATTTATTGCGCTAATTGCAAATATAAAACTGAAGTT
>CAMVMK010000089.1 GCA_947168585.1 uncultured Fretibacterium sp. | reverse complement strand
CCTAAACTCTTTCTAGAAATATTTTAACTTAAAAAATCATTTTGTGCCACCACCCGGATTATTGTATAGTTATTAGAACTTGCTGTGATTATTTGAGTAGCGTCCGAAATATCAAAGCTGATTTCAATACCCGGCGGAATAGCTGAATTAAAAATAATATTCCCGTCCTGAATATAATATGCCTCGTTAAGGGTCATTTTGTACCCGTGCCCGTTAGGTAATTTGAGAATAACAACGCTCCCGTCTTTACCGTTTGGGATTGGGAATTTCTTTGTTACACCGTTCCCGACATACATAAAAAACCGCTCCTTTGTAAATTTGCATAAAAAAAGAAACAGGCTTTTATTTCCTGCTTCTTAACTGCTGATTTTTAATTATTTCTTGTAAACGTCTCCGCGCGGGCCTACATCTAAAACATTAATGCGTATTTCAAATCTGTACACCATAAAGATAACACGGTACTTGCCCACTCTTAAACGCCAGCCGTCTCGCCCTTTCAGCCTTTTTATGTCTAAATCTTTGCGGTTAAAAGGACCGTCCGAAAGTTTATCAACTTCGTTTTTTATTCGCTCTTGGTCTTTTTCGTCAAGCGTTGCCAGATATTTTTTTGCGGGTTTTTCATAAATAATTTCCCATTTTACTGACATTCTTCCCATTCGCCTTTCTCTGAGTTCCATTTAACCCAATATTTCGGATCGTGGCGGTGTTCTGCGGCTTCGTTAATTGCACTGATTGTTTCTTCACTCAAAGGCTCATCATCTGCGTCCGCGTCAAGCATTTTTTTTACGATTACTAAAACGGCCTCCGCGTCTTCTTCATGCAGTGCAGGAATTACACTATCAAGTTCTTCATAAACACTATCATAATATTTACTCGAATATGCCACTATAAATCACTCCCGATTTTCTGATTATTTCTTGTAAACATCTCCGCGTGCGCCTACTTTTACTACGCTGATTAAAATTTCTTTGTCGTGGATTTTGAAAATAATTCGCCACTTTCCAACCCTTAAGCGCCAGTTATCGCGTCCCCTTAAAGGTTTTATGTCTAAATCCTTGCGGTGATAAGGGCCGTCTGAAAGTTTATCAACTTCGTCTTTTATTCGCTCTTGTTCTTTTTGCTCAAGACTTGCAAGATATTTTTGCGCGGGTTTTTCATATCTGATTTCCCATTTTACGCGCATTCTTCCCACGTCCCTTTTTCAGAGTTCCATTTTACCCAGTAAGAAGGGTCGTCAAGATGTTCATTAGCCTCGTCAATCGCGGCTATTTCTTCTTCGGTTAAAGGTTCTTCATCGCTATCGTCAAATAAACTATCGACAATAACTAAAAGTGCTTCCGCGTCTTTGTCTGACAGTCCGTAAACGTCATGCGCTAATTGCTCTTGAGGAGTTGCAAAATATTTACTCGAATATGCCACTCTAATCACTCCCGATTTAATTTTTATTTTGGGTCAGTCGTAATTATAGCAGATTTTAGCTCCCTACATTTACAATCGGCGTAATTGCCGCTATCGTCAACGGCTGCGCGTCTATGCTCCTAATCTGTACACTTGCATACTCATCAAAGCCGTTATCAAGCTGAATTTCACTGTCAGTTAAATATTCTTGCCCGTCAAAATTAATCTTTCTACGGCGTTCCCAGTTGTTTTTATCGTTTAATCCCCCGGGCGCTGCCCATGCACTGCCGCTTCTTATCGTTGACACAATCACACGCGATATTAATTTTTTATTTGTAAACATGCTCCCGCTTTCTGAATTTATGTTCAGTCTTAACGTTCTTGCAATACTTTCAAAAGAATATCCGCCGTCTTGATAATCCCCGGCACGCCTTGAAGTCATTCTAAAAACTGACGCCCCGGATACTACAAATAATTCAGTTTGTGCTAATCCTGGCAAACATAAAAAACTGCTGTAAGCTGAAAATTCTGATTTATGCCTCGCCCAGCCTATAACTTCATGCTCCGGGTTAAATGTACATGACGCAAAAGTCCCGTCATTCAGTAATACCCAAATTAAACTGTCTGGCGTTCGTTGATAAGCTATTGAAATAATCTGCTTACCCTCAAATATATGACTGCTTAAAATAGATAACTCATTGCCTACATATCCGTCAGTGTTTAAGTCATAGCCTAAAGTATAAATCTTTTCGCCTTGTGCCTGTACCATAATCACACGCCCGTCAATTACTAAAGGCTTGATATTCTTGCTCCCGATATTTGTCTGCTGATGAGCCGTGAGCGCAAGCGGCGTTATTGCTCCGCTGTCTCCCGCTCCTTTGATTTTCCATTCCCCGGCATTGGTAAAAGCTAATAAATCCGTTGTTGTTGTTATACTGTGAATACGGTCAGCACTAGACCCGGCTAACGTTATTGTGATAGCGTCATCATCTTCAATCGGGTCGTGAACAGAAAAATCTGTATATTCTCCCGTCCTGCTCATCCAGATAGTCTGAGGTTCAGCATGAGTTGACGCTAATACTAACCTGTCTTGATACATTGCAATAGTACCGGGATAACCTTGATCTGTTCCCCATGAACCTATCGACCATAATGAAACTTGTCCCGAAAATCCGTCATCTATAATAAAACCGGTATCATTCACTAATACTACGTCAACAGAACGTGAACTGTTTACAGCCGTAATCCTGTACGTTCCGCTTTTCAGAAATCCGCTGACTGTAATATTTACCGTTATCTCTTTCTCTCCTTCATGCCTTGCACTGACTTGATAAATGATATTATCATCGGTCTCGCTGATTGTGAAATCCCATTGTCCTTGTGCTTCTGTATCAATTCTTTCATATTCTCTGACTGTTACCCATGTTGTGCCGCCGTCTGAGCTCCTTTTTATTGATACAATTCCTTTCCAATCTCCGCCGGTTGTAATAACGTTCAACGTCCCCTTTACTTCAAGCCGCCTGCTCGAAGCTCCTTCATTTGTCGATGTTGATGTAATTGTTTCTGTTTTTCCCTCAACAGGATATTCAAGTTTTATTAGTGTCCCGACTAATGAGGAATTAAAAATATCTTCTTCGGAAGTCAGTATCCTCCGGCCTCCGCTGACTGTTAAAGTCAAAGGCTTCGTAGCTCCGTAGCTGACACTGTCCCGATAAGGCCCGCTCTTGAAACTTATTGCACTCAATGTCCAGTTAGTAAGCGTTTTTCTCGTTAGCATTCTGGGCGCGTAATTCCTATGCACTAAAAATATCACATTGCCGCTTTGTACATAGTCTAAAGTCTGAACGTCATTGCTGTTATAAGGACTATTGATAGTTGCTAATAAATTCAATTCTCCTGATATATTCCCGTAAATTCGGATTTTATTATCACCAAACGCTATTAAAGCTGTATCAGTCGAATTAAACTCAAAGGGTATCAGTTTATAAATATATTCACCCGTCCAACGCACATTTTCAAGACCCGGCCGTCTCGTAACTCCTCCTTGAGGCAAAACTATCATATTTTGAAGCTCCGCAAGCCCCGTTAAATATCTCGCTAAATCTACTCTCGCATGAAGCAGCGGACTAATTTCACCGCTTGAAAAACTCGCCTGCATTAATTTCATGATTTAATCCCGCTGTAATCTAACCATAAATTATTGTAATCTTTAATCGGCCGCGTCTCTCTCTGTTTCTGCAAGCCCGTATCAGCACTAATTAATCCGTTTTGAATTGCCGCTTGAATTATTTGTGTTGCGCTGTTCTCTAATCCCTGAATTACGTTAGCGTCCGCTCTGATAGCCGGTGCTATAGCTTCAGCAAGTTTTATCACAAAAACGTCTTGAAAAGCCGCGTCCCATTTGTTTATATCCGTGATTTTAGCTTGATATAAAAGTCGTACAGGACTTCTGTTAGCATAAAGATATTCACCTGTAACATTATATTCCATAGCTTCAATAATATCGGGAACTTCTGATAAATCCCTAAAATCGGCATTGTAATAACTCACTCGCTTATCTTTAGCGATAACTGCCAAAATCTTTAATAAATTTTCCGGCAGTAAATAAGCATAACGCCACCCGCTTTCATTATTAAGCGGCGATAATTGCGCTGGTATCTCGTTCTTTCTCGCAAATGTCCACGGATAAAGCTGCAGTAAACTGGGTAATGGCTCAAAATGATTTTTAGGTAAAAAATTCTTTGTTTATGAAAGTG
>CAMVMK010000088.1 GCA_947168585.1 uncultured Fretibacterium sp. | reverse complement strand
GCCATAGCTACCATTACTGCGTTATCTGTACAGCGTTTTATTTCGGGAAGCCATGCACGGAAATTTTTATTTTTGCTCAATGCCTCTCGAAGCGCACTGTTTGCCGAGACTCCGCCGGATGCTGAAACTTTTTTAATTCCCGTAATTTTCACAGCTAAATTAACTTTTGATATTAATGCTTCTGTTACGGCTCTTTGAAATGACGCGCATAAATCTTCAGCCGGAATTTTTTCGCCGGAATCTTGAAATTTTTTCACCTGCCACAATAACGCAGTCTTTAAGCCGCTGAAACTAAATTCGATTTTATCAGTGTTTTTTAACGGTACAGGAAAATTAAAAGCGTGAGAATTTCCTAATTTCGCAAGCCTGTCAATCTCAGGGCCTCCGGGATATTTCAAGCCCAAAATTTTAGCGGCCTTATCGTAAGCCTCTCCGGCAGCGTCGTCGCGGGTCTGTCCTAATAATTCATATTCGCCGAATTTTTGAACTTTTATAATTTCTGTATGTCCGCCCGAAACTATCAACGATAAAAACGGAGGCTCTAAGTCTTCAGCTTCTACTAAAGGCGCAAATAAATGTCCCTCAAGATGATTAACGCCGATTAAAGGAACGTCCCAAACCTGAGATAACGCTTTAGCTGTCTGGACTCCGACAATTAAAGAGCCCATTAAGCCGGGTCCGCGAGTTACAGCAATTAAATTTAATCCGCGCGGATTTATTTTCGTTTCTTTCAAAGCAGCGTCAACAAGAGGCAATAAATTTTCTAAATGTTTACGCGCCGCAAATTCAGGAATTACTCCGCCGAATTTAGCATGATCTTTAATTTGACTCGACAAAAATTCACACAAAACTTCGCGCTCGTTTTTAAGAATTGCAACGCCGGTATCATCGCAGCTTGTTTCTATTCCAAGTGTTAAAAAATCGTCCATAATTAATTTTTACATAAAAGAACTGTCTTCAATAAATTCGTACCAATCGTGATCTATAAAATTATCGTAAGTATCAAAAAGCGGCGGCTCCATAGTCTCATCAACAAATACAAATTTTTCAAAGCCGTCCAATGCTAACGAGCCGAACCATAATTTATTATCACATTCGCGATTATGCGAGAAAGTTAAAGCCGACATTTATTAAATCTCCTTTGTTAGAGTTGCACAAGCCCAGCAAGTCATTGAAAGACCGCGCCCGGCATCATCGAGATTTTCTGCAGATTTGAATTTTATATTAACTTCAAAAAATTTTGCTAAATTATTTTTAATTTCTTCGCGGTATTTATTTAATCTCGGAACTTGAGCTTCAACTACGGCATCAACAAATTCAACGCTCCAGCCTTGAGAATTTACCAAACTCAAAACTTCCTGCAATAATTTTATGCTGTCGGCGTTCTTAAATTTTTCATCGGAAGCAGGGAAAATATTTCCAATGTCTTCAAGCCCCGCCGCGCCTAAAATAGCGTCCATAACTGCATGAGTTAATAAATCAGCGTCAGAATGTCCGAGCAGTCCTAAAGGAGAATCTTTTATTAAAATTCCGCCTAAAATTAATTTCCGTTCCGGCACTAATTGATGAACATCGTAGCCGATACCAGTGCGAGTAATTTTTTGCTGATTGATTAAAGATTTTGCTATCGTCATATCTTCCTGCCACGTAATTTTGAAATTTAATCTCTGACCCTCGACTGACGTTAATTTATGTCCCGAGTCGAGCCAAGATTCAGCCTCGTCTTTAGCGTTGAGATTTTTTTTAACGGCCTCGATTAATTTTTTTCGCGGAAAACTCTGCGGCGTTTGAGTTATAAAAAGTTTGTCGCGGTCTACGATTGAAATATTTTTTTCGTCGCCATGCCCGTCGGCAGACAGGTCAATTTTTTTCAGAGCGTCTGAAACAGGAAGAACCGGAATAACTCCCGTAAATTCGTCCGCAGCGTTCATTAAAGCCGAAAATAAATTTTTATCCGCAAAAGGCCGTGCAGCATCGTGAATTAAAACATAATCACATTCAGCTGCGTTTAAGCCGTTCAAAACTGATTCGGAACGTGTATCGCCGCCGTGAACAATCTTAAAAGGAATTGAAGAGTTCCAAGAAATTTTTTCCGCGTCAAAATCTTTAGGAATTACTAAAATTATCTCGCTGATTTCTTTTAATTTTGCTGCTTCGTCCGCGCTCCACTGCCATAAAACTTTACCGCCTAAATCCATAAATTGTTTTTTAGCACCGAGCCTTGAGCCTTTGCCGCCCGCAACGATAATAAAAGAAAAATTTTTTGCGCTCATTCTTCAACCGGCCTCCTTGCGTCAAGAGATGCGTGAAGAGTTGTTCTATCAGCAAATTCAATGCTTCCGCCCAAAGGAAGACCGAAAGCAAGCCGCGTAATTTTTGAATTTTTAACGGGCTTCAAAATATCCATCAGAGAGAATTTAGTCATGTCGCCTTCAATCGTAGGACTTGTAGCGATAATAATTTCTTTTGGACTTAACTTTTTAATATGCCGCAAAAGAAAATCCGCGCTCTCTTTTGTAATTTCTTTGTCCCATAAAGGAGCAGTCTGCGAGCCTAAGACATGATAAAGGCCGTTATAAATTTTAGCCTGTTCAAATGCTTGAAAAGACTCAATGTCCTCAACAATGCAAAGAGTTTTTCTGTCGCGTAAAGGATCAGAACAAACCTCGCAAGGGTCTTCAGATGAAATATTTCCGCACTCGGAGCAGACTTTAAGATTTCTTTTCAAATTTGCTATAAGACCGCCGAGATAATTTAACTCTTCGTTGTCTTTCTTCAGAAGATAAAAAACTATTTTCTGCGCGCTTCTGCTTCCGAGACTCGGAAATTTTTTTAATATTTCTGTAAGCTCTTCAATCGGACTCATTTACAAAATTAAAATCCTAATCCCATTGAGCCTAAAGCACCGCTGAGTCCGCCGGTAATGCTTCCCATACGGTCGTTAATTAATTCGCGGCTTTTCTTTAAGCCCTCGTTGACGGCTGAGACTATTAAATCTTCGAGCATTTCTTTGTCATCTGGATTAATAACTTCGGGATCGATTTTAATTGATACTATGTCGCCCTGCCCCGTGAAAACCGCGCTGACCATTCCGCCTCCGACTTGGGCTTCAACGGTTTCACCCGCTAATTTTTCCTGCATCTTCATCATTTGAGACTGCATATCACGGACTTGTTTTAACATTTTCTGGGGATTCATGTTCATTAAAAAATTTTCTCCTTTTCTTTTTTATTTCGTCAATTCTATCACGTATTAAGTTTAAGGTGAGGGGTGAGGGGTTAGGAGTGAGATTTTTTTTACTTCATGCTTCCTAACTTTTTTAGCTGTAATTGTTTTAGTATAGAACGCAGGATTAGAAAAATAACTTATAATTTACTGAAAATTTTTAAGGAGCAATTTTTTATGAACGAAATTTTTAGAAATATCCCGGCGGGCGGAACGGTGTTTAATTCGATCACGGTTTTAATAGGAAGTTTAATAGGTCTTGCGGTTGGAAAATTTATTCCGGAGAAAATGCAGGGAACAATTTTTAACTGCTTAGGGCTTTTTACTCTTTATGTCGGGATTAATATGGCACTCGGAACTAAACATTCAATCGCGGTTTTATTGAGCCTCGTTCTTGGAACTATAACCGGCGAAATTATGGGAATAGAAAAAAAATTAAACAGTTTGGGCGACATTCTCAAAGCAAAACTTAACGCTAAAGACTCGGGATTTACTCAAGGCTTCGTGAACGCTTCGTTATTATTCTGCATAGGCTCGATGGCTATAATCGGAGCTTTTGAAGACGGCATTAGGCATAATCCGGAAATTTTAATGACTAAAGGGATTATGGACGGAATAGTCTCGGTTTTATTTGCAGGCTCGTTTGGTATCGGAGCATTATTTTCAATCGTGCCGATGTTTATTTATCAGGGCTCTTTAACTCTCTTGGCCTCATGGGCTGAACCGTTTATAACGGCGGATATGTATTCAAATATTTCAGGGGTCGGCGGTCTTATGATCATGGTAATCGGCTTGAACATGCTGAAATTAACGAAAATAAATTTGGGCGATATGCTGCCGGGACTGCTTTACGTTGTATTTATAACTATGCTGTTTTAACTAATAAAAAATCATTAAAAAGGAGCTTGACAAAATGAAAATTACCCCAACAATAATGGAGTCAGGAGTCAGGAGTCAGGA
>CAMVMK010000087.1 GCA_947168585.1 uncultured Fretibacterium sp. | reverse complement strand
ATTTGTTGTTGATACTAGAATCCCCCGCCTTTAGGCGTGGGGAGTATGTCAATATTATCTTTTCGATAGAATGAAACTCCGAAGACAGCAGGGCGAGTTAATAGAGCTTGGTGTTTCAGACAGTCAAATATTTTGGGGAGGGCGCAGCCGAACCGGCTTTGTAGTCGGCGGAGGTTTGCAGGACGCTTTTGACCCTATACTCGGGTATACTCGAGATGAATCCGGCTTCACTATTTTTTCAAATTCAGATGATGAAAATGTTTTTAAGATCGCAACGCTCGGCGGAAGTACATCAGATCCAAAACTTGAAAATATAAAAAGCTGGTCTGAAATTTTGTATGAAAAACTTTCCAAAATGGGTATAAAAGTTAAAGTTTATGCCGGAGGATTGAGCGGTTATACGGCGGCGCAAGAATGTTTGAAAGTTATAAAAGATGTTCTAGTAATTTCTCCGAATGTTGTGATAAGCTACAGCGGTGTGAATGATATAATCGGCGCAGGAGATGTTTACAACCATTATTTTTTAAGATACTATCATCCTAAACTTGTAAATAAAATGCTCAAAAAGGGTTATATAAAAAACGAAATAAGCGGCAATGCTCCTATAAAAAGACTTGATTTAGGTTTATATGACCCGTCCGATAAGGCAGAATTTTGGATAAAATGCGAGCGTATTATGCACTCGGTCTGCGAAGAATTTAGTATAGATTTTCACTGCTGTCTTCAGGCGATACTTTATGAAGACTTAGAAGAACTTAATCAAGCAGAATACGAACACTATATTAATTTGTATGAAAAATGCAAAGCGTACATAAATACAAATAAGTCAAATTGGTTTCATGATTTTACCGGGATTTTTTACGGAAACGAAAAAGTTTTTTTCGATAAATGCCACGTCATAGAAAAAGGCAACAGAATAATCGCGCAAAATATGATGCCGTTTGTGCTTGAAAGCTACAACAAAAGAAAGGGAAAATTGTAAATGTATATTTTAGGAATTTCCGCGCTGTATCATGATTCGGCGGCGGCACTCGTGAAGGACGGCAAAATCTTAGCTGCTGTCCAAGAGGAAAGATTTTCGCGCAAAAAACATGATAACAGACTGCCGTTTAACGCGATTGATTATTGTCTGTCAGTTGCAGATATGTCGATGTTTGAACTTGACGCAGTTGTTTACTATGATCAGCCGCTATTAACGCTCGACAGATATATAAAAAATTTGTCGGCTTTAGGTAAAGATTCAGATTTTCAAATTGAAAAAAGATTAGACGGCCTTGTGAGTTCAAGAATGAAAATTGACGGCCTTTTGCGTGATAAATACGGCGTTTTAGGCAAACAGGATAAATTATATACAGTTGAGCATCATATTTCGCACGCTGCTTCGGCTTTTTATCCGTCTCCTTTTGAAAGTGCTGCAATATTAACAGTTGACGGTGTCGGCGAATGGGCTACTACTGCAATCGGAAAAGGCTCAGGCAATAAAATTGAAATTTTAGAGGAAATTGACTATCCTCATTCAATAGGGCTGATGTACAGCGCATTCACGGCGTTTTGCGGCTTCAAAGTCAATTCCGGCGATTACAAATTCATGGGTTTAGCACCGTACGGCGAGCCTGTATATTATGATTTAATCAAAGAAAATATTGTTGACATCAAAGCTGACGGCTCATTTAGATTAAATTTAGATTACTTTGATTTTTACAAAGGCCAGTTTATGACAAATGAGAAATTTGCACAGCTTTTCGGAGGCTCTGCAAGGACACCCGAGAGCAAAATAACAAGGCGTGAAATGAATATAGCCGCTTCTGCTCAAAAAATCACGGAAGAAATGTTGACAGCACTTGCCCGGCATGCAAAAGAAATCACGGGCGAAAAAAATCTTGTAATGGCCGGCGGAGTTGCATTAAACTGCGTTGCTAACGGGAAAATTTTAGACAGCAAAATTTTTGATGATATTTGGATACAACCTGCCGCTGGAGACGCTGGCGGTTCGTTAGGCTGTGCGCTTTATGCTTGCTATAATCTTTTTGACTGCGATAGAAAAATTTATAGCGGCGATTCACAAAAAGGAAGCTATTTAGGTCCTGAATTTTCGAGCGAAGATATTACGAAATATTTAGACAGCATCGGAGCTTGCTACCACAAAAACGAAAAAGAAAAATTGTACTCTTCAATAGCCGAAGAAATTGCAAACGGAAAAGTTGTAGGCTGGTATCAGGGACGCATGGAATTTGGGCCGCGTGCACTTGGCAACAGGAGTATTTTAGGTGATCCGCGCTCTGAAAAAATGCAATCTATATTAAATCTCAAAATAAAATACCGCGAGAGTTTCAGACCCTTTGCACCTGCTGTATTACTTGAGGACATCTCGGAATATTTCGAGACGGAACACGAAAGCCCCTATATGCTTTTAGTAAGCGGAGTAAAATCAAGCCGCCGCAAGCCTTTTAACAAAGAAAAATTTTTGAGCGAATATGAAGATGATATGCTTCCTGTCGTGAATGCAAGCCGCTCCGATATTCCTGCGGTTACTCATATAGATTATTCAGCAAGGGTGCAAAGTGTTGACGGAAAATACAACGCGGAATTTTATAATCTTTTGCGAGAATTTAAGCGTCAAACTGGCTGCTCTGTGCTGATTAATACATCGTTCAACGTTCGAGGCGAGCCTATAGTCTGCACGCCTAAGGATGCTTATCTTTGCTTTATGCGGACAGAAATGGATATTTTAGTGTTGGGCGATATTGTATTGTATAAATCAGAACAAAAAGCCCTTAAGAACGATGAAGACTGGAGGAAAGTCTATGAACTCGATTAATTTTTCAGGAGATTTAGCTGAAATTAAAAGCAAATTTTACGAACTTGCAAAAGAAAATCACACGCAAAGCAGCGAAATATTTACGTCAAAAAATTCATCAGCAACGTATTTTATTAAATACGAAAATTCCAAGCATTTAGATAAAACTATATGCAAATATTCTTCAAGCGAGATTGCAAATTACAGGGCTAATCTTACAAAAATTTGGAAAAACGATGACGGCGCAAAAAAATTTATTCCTGTTTTACTGCAGGCTTACCAAAAAACTCAGGAAGTTTCAAAAAATCAGCTCCCCGACATAGATTTATACAATTATATGATGTAAAAAATAGGAGCAAGGAAGTAAAAACCTCACTCCTAACTCCTCACTTATTTATATTCAGCCGGATATACTATTTGAGCACCAGCGTATTCAAGCGGCCAGACTGTTTTATATTTTCCGTCTTGTACCTGCGAAATTGCGATTGAAGCATAAATATTGTTGTTGTAATGCTGTTTCCCTGCGAACATGTGATCTTCAAAATTAATTCTGTTGTAGGGCAAAATAATTTCCGGACCGTTCGGGAATTTTTCTTGTATATCGAGAGCTTTCAAAGCGTCCTTAACTTTGTCGCCGTCTGTAGTTCCGGCCATTTCAAAAGCTGTTTTTAATATCCAAGTTGCAGTGAAAGACTCCGCTGAATGTCCGTTCATATCAACGCCGTATTCGTTCTTAAATTCAGTGTTGATGTCCTGTCCCTTTGTGATGTCGGGGTTCCATTCTACAACTGAAGCGACACCGTTGGAAATTCCCTGATTATTCTGAAGGAAAGTCGGGTCAGTGTAACCGTTTGCCTTAGCTACAAGGATAGGCGGCTGGTAATTTTGTTCCTGCAAAGTTTTCATTAATAAAGTTGCATCATTGATATAACTTTCGGCTATGACTGCGTCCGCGTTTGCATCTTTAAGAGCTAAAACTTCGCTGCTCATGTCCGGCTGTCCGCCCTGATACTCGATTTTTGCAACTATTTTCATGCCGTATTCCGGAGCGAAAATCTCTGCACATCTGATAATTTCCTGTCCAATGTTTGAGTTATCTGCAAAAATTGCAATAGTTTTTACTTCTTTGCCTGTAACTTTCGCCTGATCTTTGAGATAATCGAACATTCCGCGAACATAGACTGAATTCATCGGGCACATTCTGAAGAAATATTCGTAGCCGTTTTCTGAAAGATTATCAACTGTTGAAATTGCTGTAACTAACGGAACTTCGTTAGCATCGCAGACTTGTGCGGCAATATTTGTAAGTGTCGACTGATGACAGCCTAAAAGCGCGTGAACGTGGTCTTGCGTTACTAATTTTTCAGCAACTGAACGGGCTTTTGCCGCGTCGCCTTCCGTGTCGCCTCTTACAACTTCAAGCATACGGCCGTTTACGCCGCCTTGAGCGTTAATCATCTTTACAGCAAAATCAATGCCGCGCAGAATGTTTGTACCAATCGCCGCGTTTGCACCCGTGAGAGCGTACATAGCACCGATTTTAAT
>CAMVMK010000086.1 GCA_947168585.1 uncultured Fretibacterium sp. | reverse complement strand
GCAAAATATTTTCACGCTTTCTTCTTGACGGGGTTATACTTTTTTGGATAATACCGACAACAAAATTCAAAATTCCTGCAAGCACGAAATATATCGCGGCCACAGCTATTAACGGGAAAAATGCCTCGTAAGTACGGCTTCTTACAATGTCGCCCATTTTCGTCAAATCCTGAACGGCTATATAACCGACTATTGAAGTTGATTTTATTAAACTTGTAACTTCGGCTTTATAAGTCGGCATAAAATGAACAGCGGCCTGCGGAAGTATAACCGTGAAAAATGTCTGCCAGTCTGTAAAGCCTAAAGCATAAGAGGCCTCTGTCTGTCCTTTGTCGATAGCTCCCGTTCCAAATCGCAGCATTCCTAAAAATGCCGATCCAAATGTCATAGTAAACGCTATCACAGCTACCCAAATGCCTTTAATATCAACTTTGCCGAAAATTACATAATACAAAATCATCAGCAGAACTACAACCGGCGTGCCCTTAACGAGCCATACAGCGAAATTTGTTATTGCGTTTGCAAAAATATTTCCGCTCTTGCAGAATAAAAACAGCATGAAGCCCAATATTGTCCCGAATATAATTGACAATATTGTAATTATCATCGTGTCAATTATTCCGTCAATGAATAATTTGTATCTGTCTTCACGAATGAAAGTTCTTCCGAAACTTGCTTTTATATCTTCAAAATTTGCCTTTATACCGTCAAAACTTTCTTTTATATCCTCAAAAAATTCATTTTGCGGTAAAATCTGCGCTTTATTTTCTGTTATTTCTGTTCTTTCTTCGTTTTTCAATACAAGAATTACATTCCCGGATTTCATGTTAGGAGATGTTGCGAAGAGCGTATTTTCTTCACGTTCTTTTGTTTTTGTCATAGCCTGAGTAAAGTCGCATTTTCCTGTTTTTACAGCGGCTAAAACTGCTGACAAAGACATATTAGAAATTTCAAGCCCGTAGCCTTTTTCTTTGCAGAATTTCACAGCTAAATCAACGGCGTGGCCTACAATTTTATTGTCTTTGACATAAGCGAACGGTGCTATTGAAGCATCAACACCCATTTTAAGAACTCCGTTAGGCGCAGGGAGGTTAGTATAGTCCTCGATAGTTTTTTTGCTCTCATCAACTCCGAGCCATTTATCTGCAAATTCGTCAATAGTTCCGTTATCCCATAAAGATTTGATAAACGCTGAATATTCTTCGCAGAGTTTTTTACCTTTATCCGAGTTTACAAAAACTGAATAAAGATACGCTTCTCTAAGATAAGGCTCAAGAATTTTAACGTTTTTATCCGTATTCGTTACATAAATTGCTGAAGGAAGAGCGCAGCACATGGCATTAATTCTTCCGGCTTTCAACGCTGTTAATCCGTCTGTAATAGAATTAAAATACGATACATTAGCCGAAGGAAATTTGACGGGTACTAAATCAGCGCAAGTTGTACCAACTTGAACACCGATTGTTTTTCCTGCAAAATCCGGAAGTTTAGAATTTGAGGAAATTTTATTTTTCATCACTACAAATATATGTCCCGTTTTTCCGTTTGGATATGCAAAAAGAACATTTTCAGCGCGTTCTTTAGTCTTAGCAATTCCAGACGCGGCAAAATCACATTTTCCCGATAGAACAGCCGGTATCATTGCCCCGAAACTCATCGGGAAAATTTCAAGCCCGTAGCCGTAAGCCTTGCAAAATCTCACAGCGCAGTCAACATCATAGCCGACTATTTTACCGTTTTTCATGAAAGAAAAAGGCTGCTTTGACAAATCTACGGCCATTTTTAATTTGCCGTTAGGCGCGGGAAGATTTGAATAATCTTCAAGAACTCTATCGCTTTCATTTTTGCTGAACCATTTTGAATCGAGTTTTTCAATAGTTCCGTCTTCCCATAAAGGCTTGATAAACTCGCTGAACTGCCCGCAAAGTTTTTGCCCTTTTTCAGTTTTAGAAAATATCGGAGCAATATCGAGGTAATCGAGCTGCGGTCCGCAATATTCAATATCATCATTTTCAAGAAACATAAATCTTGATTCGGGAACTCCTGCGCATATTACATCTACTTTTCCTTCTTTTAATGCTATCAAAGTATCCGGAACACTTTCAAAATAAACGAGTTCAGCTGAAGGAACATTTTTCTTTGTAATTTCAGGCGTTATAGTTCCTGTAACCACTGCGAATTTTTTACCTGCTAAATCTTGAAAATCCGAGTATTTTTTTTGCACGGACTGTTCCGATAAATTGCGGACTACAACAACAGAACGGCTCTTATAATAAGGCTCGGAGAATACCAAAGTTTCTGCGTGTTCATCAGTAGCAACAAGGCTGGCCGCCGCAAAATCATATTTATTTGCTGCAAGCGCGGCAACTATAGCATCAAAAGTAACAGCTGTAATTTTTAAGCCGTAGCCGTATTTTTTGCAGAAACGCGCCGCTATATCAATCTCCAAACCGGCAAATTTATTATCTTTAATATAATTAAAAGGCTGATATTCGCCCTCTGTAACCAGTGAAAGAACGCCGTTAGGAGCAGGGAATTTTGTATAGTCGGGAATAACTTTTTTGTTTTCGTCTCTGCCTGTCCATATTGAAATTATTTCTTCAAGTTCTCCGTTTGCTTTAATTGAGCGTATATATTCATTAACTTGCTCAGATAATTTTACGCCGGCCTCGTTTTTAGGAAAAGCAAAAGATATTTTATAAGGCTTGTCAATATTTTCGTCAATCATTGCAATACGGTTATCAGTTTCCGCCGCCATAAATTCATAAATAGGCAAGTCTGCAAAAAAGGCCTCAATTTTATCTGACAATAAAGCCGATATAAGATCAGAAAAAGTATTGAAATAAAGTATTTGGGAATCCGGAAAAATTGTTTCTGCCATTTGCGTCCATACCGGATTGCCGGTCTGAAGACCTATAGTTTTTCCGTTTAGTTCTGCAAGAGTTTTATATGTTCCATGCCCTTTAGAATTAGTTTCATTTTTATCCTGTCTGTCCTGCTCTTTTAAGACAAGAAGCCTTGAGCCTGCTGTGTGAGTAGGTTCGCTGAAATTAACACTCTTAGCGCGTTCTTCAGTTATTGTAATTGTTCCTGTGCCTATATCGCATTTTTCAGATACAACGGCAGGAATAACGCCGCTGAATTTTCCTCCGGTGAATATAGGCTTATAACCTTTTTCTTTGCAGAAACGTGTGATTATATCAATTTCATAGCCTACAAGTTTACCGTCTTTTACATAATCCAAAGGCGGAGCCTCATTAAAAACATAAATACTTAAAGTTCCATTAGTATCAGGTAAATTTTCATAATCCGGCGGAATTTTTTTGCTCTCGTCATTGCCGAACCAAATACTATTTATTTGCTGTGCAATGCCGTTGGATTTTATACGCCTTAAATACTCGTTAAATTCGCCGCGAAGTTTGTCTCCTTTTGAGGTTTTAGCGAAAATCAAAGCGTAATGAAGTTCTTTCAAATAACCGTCAATTATAGCGAACTCATCATTTTGTCTTACAAGTTCTTTGAGACTTTCCTCACCGTTTACAGCGGCATCAACTTTTCCTGCTGTAAGAGCCGCGACAGTGTCCGCGATATTTTCAAAATACAAAATTTTAGCAGTCGGCAATACTTCACGAACATTATCATCAAAAACAGCCCCTGTTATTACAGCTATTCGTTTACCCTCGAAGTCCGAAATTTTTTTAGCAGCCTGCCTGCCGTCAGGTAGTGATTTTACAGGCTCAACAGGAGCAGCATCTTTCAAGACAAGAAGCCTTGAGCCTGCTCTATAAGTCGGATCGCTGAAATTAACGCTTTCTTTGCGCTCTTCAGTTATTGTAACTGAGCCCATTCCTAAATCGCATTTTCCTGTTACGACTGCGGGAATTACGCTGGAGAAATTTCCGGCACTGAAGACAAGTTTATAACCTTTTTCTTTGCAGAAACGAGTAATTAAATCAACTTCATAGCCTGCAAGTTTATTATTTTTAACGTAAGAAAAAGGCGGACTTTCGTTGCTCACAGCGATTTTTATAGTGCCGTTGTTGCCCTGCAGATTTTCGTATTCAGGCGGAATTTTTTTACTTTCGTCATCACCGAGCCAAATATCATTTATTTGCTGTAATATTCCGTTGGATTTAATTTGCTTAAGATATTCGTTAAATTCGCTGCGAAGTTTGCTGCTTTTTGAACTTTTGCCGAAAATCAAAGCGAAGTCATAAGTCTTCAAATATCCGTCAGTTATAATAAAATTGTCATTTTCTCTCACTATTGCCCGCAGTATTTCTTCATCATTAGAATAGCCTTCAATTTTTCCTGTTAATATCGAGGCAATAGCGTCAGCATCGGATTCAAGATAAAAGATTTTAGCATTAGGCAAAGCTTCATGCACAAATTTATCATTCGTTGTTCCTGTCATTACAGCTATACGCTTGCCGTCAAAATCAGAAAATTTTTTAGCATTTTTAACG
>CAMVMK010000085.1 GCA_947168585.1 uncultured Fretibacterium sp. | reverse complement strand
AAAAGAAAAAAAACCTCCGTATAAATTTTTAGTTAAAAACAGTATAACACGGAGAGAATTTCGTGATATATTTTGCGAAAATTTAAGAAATTTTAGGTGAAAAAAAATTAAATGGGCTTAAAAAAATCGTCAATGCAGGAGCGTCATGATTATTTAACTAAAACTCCCGTTCCGCGTTTAATCTGTATTCTTTCAGTTCCTACGATTATCAGCATGATGGTAACGAATTTATATAACATGGCTGATACTTTTTTCGTCGGCAGAATTTCTACTCAGGCTACGGCGGCGGTCGGGATAGTTTTATCATTTATGAATATAATTCAAGCTATCGGCTTTTTTTGCGGACACGGCTCAGGAAATTACGTCTCACGTAAACTCGGCGCAGGCGAGTTCAAAGAAGCTGAAGAAATGGCCTCAACGGGATTTAGTTTAGCTTTTATTCTTGGTCTTATAATTCTTGGGCTCGGAATTTATAAACTCAAGGGGCTTGCTGCAATTTTAGGCGCAACTGATACTATTATAGAAGACACGTGCAGTTATTTAGGAATAATTTTAATAGGAACGCCGTTTATGACTTCGCAGTTAGTTGTAAATAATCAGCTTAGATTTCAGGGCGCGGCGTTTTATGCTATGTTAGGGCTTGTGAGCGGAGCAGTATTAAATATTTTTCTTGACCCTATTTTTATTTTCACTTTTAATTTAGGAGTAACAGGTGCGGCACTTGCGACACTTTTAAGCCAGTTAGTGAGCTTTTTTATTCTGCTTTACGGAACGACACGAGGCGCGAATATTCATCTTCATTTTAAGAATGTAAAATTTAATTCACATTATTTACTTCAGATTATTAACGGCGGAACACCGTCATTGTCCCGAAATGCTTTGATAAGTTTCTCGAACATTTTATTAAACCACACAGCCGGAGTTATCGCAGGAGACGCGGCTATAGCAGGAATGAGCGTCGTTAATAGAGTTATGCTCTTCGCCAATGCTGCATTAATCGGTTTCGGTCAGGGGTTTCAGCCGGTATGCAGTTATAATTACGGCGCAGGGCTTCACGGGCGTGTCAAAGAAGGTTATAAATTCTGTTCGTTTTACGGGACATTATTTTTAATTGCACTCGGAGTTATATGCGCGTTTACGTCTGACGAGATTGTGAGATTTTTTCGTGATGACCCGAAAGTAATTTTAATTGGAAGTTTTGCATTGCGCTGGCAGATGTTATCAATGCCTCTCAATGCTACGATAGTTTTATCAAATATGCTGCTTCAGTCAATCGGAAAAGGAGTCCGGGCTACTATAACGGCTTCTGCTCGTTCGGGAATATTTTTTATTCCGTCTATTTTAGTTCTTTCAAAAATTTACGGACTTTTAGGCGTTCAGCTTGCACAGCCTGTTGCGGATTGTTTAGCATTTTTATTTACGATACCGCTGACAATTTCAGTGTGGCGCGAAATGAATAACGAGGTTAAAAGTACTCTATAATAAATATAATTTAATTTTTTATTTTAGGAGGAGAATTTTTATGGATTACGCAAAAGAATCTTTAAGGCTTCATGAACAATGGAAAGGAAAAATCGAAGTAATTTCAACCGTACCCGTTGCAACAAAAGAAGATTTGTCGCTCGCTTACACTCCCGGAGTTGCTCAGCCTTGTCTGGAAATTCAAAAGGATATTAATAAAAGTTATGATTTAACACGCCGTCATAATTTATGTCTGGTTGTTACTGACGGGAGCGCAGTTTTAGGGCTCGGCGATATAGGCCCTGAAGCAGGTATGCCCGTAATGGAAGGAAAATGCGTTTTATTTAAGGCTTTCGGAGGCGTTGACGCTTTCCCTTTATGTGTAAAAACTAAAGACGTTGACGAATTTGTAAACACCGTCTATAACATTTCAGGCTCGTTCGGAGGAATTAATCTCGAAGATATTGCCGCGCCCCGATGCTTTGAAATTGAACGTAAATTAAAAGAACGCTGTGATATTCCGATTTTCCATGACGACCAGCACGGTACTGCCGTTATTACTCTCGCAGGTCTTATGAACGCCTGCAAAGTTGTTAATAAAAAACTCAGCGAAATTAAAATAGCCGTCAACGGTGCAGGAGCAGCAGCAATCGCTATCACGAAATTATTAATTTCAGCAGGCGTCAAAAATGTAACTCTCTGCGACAGAACCGGAATTATTTATAAAGGCCGCGAAAAAGGCATGAACTGGATTAAAAACGAAATGGCCGAAATTACTAATCCCGAAAATCTCAAAGGCTCCCTCGCTGACTCTATGAAAGGCGCGGACGTTTTCATCGGTGTTTCTGCTCCTAATTCTGTAACTCAAGATATGGTGCGTTCAATGGCCAAAGACCCCATAATTTTTGCGTGCGCCAACCCTACACCGGAAATTTTCCCCGATGACGCTAAGGCCGCAGGAGCAAAAGTAATTTCAACAGGACGAAGCGATTATCCTAACCAAATTAATAATGTCTTAGCTTTTCCGGGAATTTTCAGAGGAGTTTTTGACGTTCGTGCAAGCGACATCAACGAAGAAATGAAAGTAGCAGCGTCTTACGCTCTCGCAAATTTAGTTGAAGACGAGAAATTAAGCCCCGATTATATTATTCCGGCGGCGTTTGACCCGAGAGTAGGCCCTGCAGTCTCCAAAGCTGTAGCCGAAGCCGCAAGAAAATCCGGTGTTGCTCGTCTATAAAATGAGAAAAAAAATTATTATTTTAGCTACAGGCGGAACAATCGCAGGAGTAGGAGAAAAAGGCAAAACTTCAGGCTATAAATCCGGAACTCTTTCAATAGAGGAGTTAATTAACTCAGTGCCGCAAATTTCAGATATTGCCGCGATTGAGGCCGTTCAAGTCTGCAACGAAAATTCAGATGATATAACCGGCAAAATATGGCTCGAACTTGCAAATATAATTAACTTTGAAGCAAAAAGGCCGGAAGTTTTCGGTTTTGTAATTACTCACGGCACTGACACTCTTGAAGAGACAGCTTACTTTTTGAATTTGACAGTAAAAACAGAAAAGCCCGCAATCTTGACAGGCTCAATGCGTCCTGCTACGTCAATATCGGCTGACGGGGCTATGAATTTATATGAAGCTGTATGTCTTGCGGCCTCTGAAAAAGCCGTAGGGCATGGAGTTTTAGCGGTCTTTTCCGACAAAATTTTTTCTGCACGTTCAGTAAAAAAAATAAGCACGTATGATTTAGGAGCAATTTCGGCGGGTGAATTTGGAACGCTCGGAGTTATAAGGGACGGAGAAATTTATTTTTATGAAAAAACTTTAAGGCTTCACACTGTTAATACTGAGTTTGATATTTCAGGATTAAAAAATCTTCCTAAAGTTTCGATTAATTATTTTGCCGTTGATGCTGACGCTGAGATTTTGAAATTTGCCGCCGAAAATTCAGACGGTCTTGTGATTGCAGGAGCGGGAGCAGGCGAATTCAGCAAAATTTATAAATCTGTGGTTGAGGGGTTAAAAATCCCTGTGGTTATAAGTTCGCGGGTTAATGACGGGATAATTATTTCTTCAAATCTCAAGAACGTTATCGCGGCTGATAATCTTTCGCCACAAAAGGCCGCTGTTTTGTTGCGTCTTGCTCTTACAAAAACAAAAGATATTGAGGCTATACGTAAAATGTTCTCGATATATTAAAGGAGGAGGGAAATTTTATAAATGTCAGAGGACTTCAAAATTTTTCATCTTAAATCTAAATATTTTGCGCTGTTTGCCGTTATCGTTTTGCTTTCTGCAATGCTCGGAGTTTTACAGGCCGGAATGATCGGTTGTTTTGCGTTCATGATCGTCTGCGGAGCAATTTTGCAGGAAATCGGCGATCATCTTCCCAATTATAAATACTTTTTTAGGCGGCGGTCCTGTCGTTATAATTTTCGGAATGGGCTATCTTCGCTATGTAAATTTCTTTGGGATTTTTGATTTATTTTCAGGAGTAATAGGAACAGCAGGCTTCACTGATATTTTAATGAAGAATATTGATACATTTTTCAAACCTTCAGGAGCATTTTTAGATTTTTATATTGCAGCGTTAATCACCGGCTCAATCTTGGGAATGAACAGAAAATTATTAGTGAAAGCAGCGGCGCGTTATTTTCCGGCAATTTTCGGAGCTATAGCAGTTTCATTCGGGCTTGCGGCACTCGCAGGACATTTAACAGGCTTCGGGGTCGTCAAAGCAATTTTGTTAATCGCTCTGCCGATTATGGGCGGAGGAATGGGAGCAGGAGCAGTCCCCTTAAGCAAAATTTTTGAAAGCGCCGGGACAATGACGGCCGAGCAGGCAATTTCAATAATGAATCCGGCCGTAGCTATCGGCAACGCTACTTCAATAGTTTTAGCAGGAATTTTAGTAAAACTTTTAACCGGAAAATTTTTCAACGGTCAAGGCTCGTTAATAAAAGCCGGAGCGAATGATGATCCTGTAAATTTTGAAATTTCTCCCGAAATGCAGGCCAAGCGCGATAAAATTTCGGTTAAAAATTTAGGCATTGGGCTTTTAGCAGCTGCGTCTTTCTTCGCGTGAGGCTATATCGTTGCAGGAATTTGGATTAAATTAGTTCCGTCCGTAAATATTCACGCTTATGCTTGGATGATTATTTCAGTTGCTTTATGCAAAGTTTTTAATATTAGACCTGTCCACTAATCTTGAAAAATAGTTCTTAAAAAGCTATCATAAAAAA
>CAMVMK010000084.1 GCA_947168585.1 uncultured Fretibacterium sp. | reverse complement strand
CAACTGAGCGGCTTGCCGTTCCTAGAGTTCGAATCTCTACGTCTCCGCCATTTTTATAATTAGAAAGGAATTTTTTAACGTCATGAAAATTCTCGTAATTAATTGCGGCAGTTCGTCCCTCAAGTATCAGTTATTCGACATGGAAAATGAATCAGTTTCAGCAAAAGGTCTCGTTGACCGTATAGGAATTGACGGCTCAAACCTTACGCACAGAAAAACAGGCGCAGAGCCTTTAACAGTTACAACCCCGATTAAAGATCATAAAGTTGCGATGCAGCTCGTACTTGAAGCACTGCTCGATAAAGATCATGGCGTTTTGAAATCGCTCGAAGAAATTTCAGCGGCTGGACATAGAATAGTTTCCGGCGGAGATTATTTCAAAGAGGCCGTTCTCGTCAACGATGAAGTCATGGAAGCCCTTAGAAAATGTATACCGCTCGCACCTCTTCACAATCCCGGACACATCATGGGCATCGAGGCAATTCAGCACGCTCTCCCGAAACTGCCGAACGTTGTAGTTTTCGATACTGCTTTCCATCAGACTATGCCGGATTATGCTTATATGTACGGACTTCCTTATGAATTTTACGAAACTCACAGAGTAAGACGCTACGGAGCTCACGGAACAAGCCATAATTTTGTAGCTTTGAGAGCCGCCGAAATTTTAGGAAAGCCCTTAAGCGAATTAAAAATGATTACCTGCCACTTAGGCAACGGAAGCTCAATCAGCGCAGTCAAAAACGGCAAGTGTATTGATACTTCAATGGGTTTAACGCCTCTTGCGGGTGTCTTAATGGGCACAAGAACAGGCGACATGGATCCGGCCTGCGTTCCTTTTGTTCAGAACATCACAAAATATTCAGCTGATGAAATGAATAATTTTATGAACAAAAAGAGCGGACTTTTAGGAATTTCAGGAGTCAGCAGCGACCTCCGCGATGTTGAACAGGCCGCCGCTAAAGGCAACGAACGCGCACAGCTTGCTATCAATATGCTCGAGTACGGAATTAGAAAATATATCGGAGCATATACCGCAGCAATGGAAGGCCTTGACGTTATCGTATTCACCGCAGGAATCGGCGAAAACAGCGCGGAAACCCGTGAGGGCGTTTGCAAACATTTAGAATTCATGGGCGTTAAAATTGACAGCGCAAAGAATAAAATTCGCGGCAAAGAAGCCATCGTAAGCACCGATGACTCAAAAGTTAAAGTTTTAGTTGTCCCGACAAACGAAGAATTAATGATCGCACGCGAGACTAAAAGAGTCGCGTTTTAATAATGAAAGAAAAAAATCACTCCTCACTCCCCGCCTGTCAGGCTGGCAGGCTAACCTCTAACTCCTCACTAATAATCTCTCTGCCTCCGCGAAATGATACGGAAACAGAGATTTTTGCGCAGTATGATTTTCCTGCGGGCGGATTAAATTTCAACGGTCAGGATTTTAATTTTCCGTCCGGACTTCACGCCTCGGCCGTCGCTAAATGGCTTGAAGATTCTTTGCTGTCTGTCGAGATTTCGATTTCAGGAGAGGCTCAGGCTTCTTGCGATCGATGTTTGGAAGAGACGAGCCTTGAAATATCGGGCGAATTAAGGTATCTTTATTATTTGCGGAGTGCTGCAGGCGAAACTGAAGAATCCGAAGACGAAATTGAAGAGTTCGCAGACTATATGCCCGTTGATGTTGAATATTTCGGCAGAGTTCTTGATATTATGCCGCAGGTTGAAGAAAGTATTTTTTCACTTTTGCCGACAAAAGTTTTATGCAAAGAAGACTGCAAAGGCTTATGTCCTAACTGCGGAAAAGATTTGAACGAAGGCGAATGTGATTGCAATAAAAATGAAGACATCGACCCGAGACTGGACGCACTGCGCGATTTTAAGTTATAAATTTTATAAATTTTTAGCAAGGGGATTTTTAATTATGGCAACACCAAAAAGAAAAGTATCACACGCCCGTACGGCTCAGAGAAAAGCTCAGTGGCTCAGGGCACTTTCAACACCGCAAACGATGGCCTGCCCTCATTGCGGAGAAATTACACTCGTTCATCATGCCTGCCCGGCTTGCGGTTATTACCGTTCAAGACAGGTCGTTAAAGTAAAATCAGAAGAAGTAGCATAAGAAAAGCAAGTAGGAATTAGGAAGTAGGAAGTAGGAGTTAAAAATCGTTCCTAAATCCTCATTCCTAATTTCTCATTAATAAATTTAATAAATAATTAAAATTATGAGTGAGGAAAAATTTTATTTTCAAACTGAAGCTGCAGAACTTTTGCAGTTAATGATCGGTTCCGTTTATTCAAATAAAGACATATTTTTACGCGAGATAATCTCGAATGCCTCCGACGCTTTAGATAAAAGAAGAATAGAAACTCTCAAAGATTCAGAGCTTGCGGAGAACACTAACCCTGAAATTAAAATAGAAATTAATACGGATAATAAAACTCTTTCAGTCAGCGATAACGGCATAGGAATGAACCGCGATGACTTAATTAATTATCTCGGAACTATCGCAAAAAGCGGCACGAAAGAATTTTTGAAATCAGTTAAAGCAGAAAATAAACCTTTAGACGAAGATTTAATAGGAAAATTCGGCGTAGGATTTTATTCAGTCTTTATGGTCGCTGAAAAAGTCGAAGTAGTTACAAGAAAATTAGGCGGCAATGAAACTTTCAAATTCACGTCTGACGGAAGCGGCTCTTATACTATCGAAGACGTTGAACAGAGAAACGAATGCGGTACGACTGTAACTCTTTTCATGAGAGACTCGAAAGACGAAAATTCTGACGCTAAAAATTATCTTGACGAATGGACAATTAAAGAGATTATCCATAAATATTCAGATTTTATTTCGTATCCCGTAATTTTTAAGGACGAGACTATAAATTCACGCAAAGCAATTTGGCAGCGTCCAGACAGCGAAATAACTGAAGATGAATACAAAGAATTTTATAAACATTTAACCGGCGATTATTCAGACCCTTTGACGCATATAAAAATTAATGCTGAAGGCTCAACGAATTTCAAGGGATTGTTATTTGTGCCGTCCCGCGCGCCTTTTGATTTATTCATGAATCCCGAATCAGGCGGAGTGAGTTTATATATCAAACGCGTTTTTATAATGAATGACTTTAAGTCTTTAATTCCTGGTTATTTAAGATTTATACGCGGAGTTATTGACTCGGAAGATTTACCGCTTAATATTTCACGTGAAATTTTGCAGGACGATCCTATAACCCGTGTCATCAGACGCAGCACTCAGAGAAAAATTTTCACGGAATTAAAGAAAATGCTCGAGAAAGACAGAGAAACTTATATAAAATTCTGGCTCGAGTTCGGTAAAATTTTCAAAGAGGGCGTTATTCAAGACAAAGAATACTCGAAAAAAATTCTTGAAATTTCGTTATTCAAAACTACAGCCAATGACGAATGGACAACGATTGACGAATATAAATCGCGTATGAAGCCCGACCAAAAAGGAATTTTCTGCCTTGCAGGACGCGATAACGCTACAGCTTTGAAAGCGTCGCCGAAATTAGATTCTTATAAAGAAAAAGGCTACGAAGTTTTATTGATGACTGACCCTGTCGACGAAGTTATTTTGTCGGATTACAGATTTATGGCACCGGACGCTGACGAAAAATATAAACTATTAAATATTTCTGATGATAACGTCAGTGCTCAGACCGATGACGAGAAAAAAGAATCCGAAGAAAAAATTAAAGCCCTCGAAAATGATTTTGAGCCTCTGAAAAAAATCGCTGTGGAAGTTTTAGCGGATAAAATTTCAGACGCAAAATTATCGCTTTCTCTTACGGGTTCAATAGCTTCATTGACGGGCGGAATGTCGTTCCAAATGTTGAATTTAATGCGCTCCGCCGGACATGCCGCGCCTAAACAGAAAAAAGTTTTGGAACTTAACGCCGGGCACCCTGTCGTTAAAAAATTAATTTCAATGGCAAAAGATAACGGCGAAAAAGTTTCCGACGTTCTTAAAACTCTTTACGATCAGGCAGCAATTTTGGAAGGAGCTTCCCCTGACGATCCTGCGGATTTTGCAAGGCGTATTAATGATCTTGTCGCTCTTGCTATAGAGGATTAAAAGATGCCGTTTCTTAAAATTATAGAAGAAAAAAAAGAAAAAAATGAACCTGTAGAAATTCCTGCGCATGAGCCGGAGCCTAAACAAGTAGAGACTCATGAGGGAACTTCTACGGAAGAAGCCGGAAAAACTTTAGAAAAAACTTCAAATGAAGAAACTCAAACGGACGGCAATACAGAGAATACAGGAGAAACAAAGGAAGAAAATTCTAGCGAAGACTCTAAAGACAAAAACGAAACTCAAACGGACGGTTCTCAAAAAGACGGAGGTAAATTGCCCGAAGAAATTCCCGGAGGTTCAACGCAAGAAGGAAGCAAAAATCCTGACGGCCAAGACACGTCCAATAACGGCGGAGAAAACATCGAAGAGGACGGAAACGGGACTTCAGTAGCAGGAGAAAGCGGCAAAGTTGACCAAGTTTCAACTAAAGGCGGATCTGAAAATGGAAGCGGCGATGGCGGCAGCACGGGGGGAGGCGGAACTTCAGGCGGCGGAGAAATTGATTTGAACTCTAATAAAAGATACGTTGACCAAGTTTCAACTAAAACAGATTTCGATAAAGTTCTTGATTCTCTTGCAGCAATAAGCAAAGATTTACTCTCGCATGAAGTTGAAAGATT
>CAMVMK010000083.1 GCA_947168585.1 uncultured Fretibacterium sp. | reverse complement strand
GGAACACCGGCGTGCATCATTGAGAGCGAGCCTCCGCAGATACTTGCCTGAGAACTTGAGCCATTAGACTCCATAATATCCGAAACAACGCGGATAACATACGGAAATTCTTCTTCGGTCGGAATAACGGGGAGTAAAGCTCTCTCGGCTAATGCTCCGTGCCCTATTTCGCGGCGGCCGGGCCCTCTGATAGGTCTGACTTCACCGACTGAATAAGGCGGGAAATTATAATGAAGCATAAATCTTTTTGCGGGCTCGTTGAGTTTAATTCCGTCTTGAATCTGGTCATCTTCACCGATCATTCCAAGCGTCGTAATAGCGAGCGATTGAGTTTCGCCTCTTGTGAATAAAGCTGAACCGTGAACTTTCGGCAAAATATCAAGCTCGCAGCTTATCGGCCTTATCTGATCCATTTTGCGGCCGTCAACGCGGATATGTTCATTCAAAATTATTCCGCGCATTATAGTTTTTACGCGTTTGTCGATAAATGCTTTGATGTAATCTTCTTTTTCGGGGGTCTCTGAGATAAGTTCGCTGAAATTTTCTTTTGCTTTAGCTTTGATTTCGTCAATTTTTTTCTCGCGCGGTTTCTTGTCGTGGATTCTTACGGCTTCGTCAACGTCTTTATCAAGATTTTGGCAGATCCATTCGTCAATCTCCGGGAAAGATTCCGGCTCTGGAAGTTCAATTAAAGGCTTGCCGATTTCTTCTTTCATCTGTTTGATGACGGCGATAATTTTTTTAATTTCGGAGTGGGCAAGTTCGAGAGCGTCAACTAATAATTCCTCGCTGACTTCGTAAGAGCCTGACTCGACCATCGTAATTCCGTCTTCATGACCGGCAACGACTAAATTTAACATGGATTCTTCCATTTGTTTTTCTGTAGGATTTACGATTAATTTTCCGCCGATGAGCCCTATTCTTACAGCACCTACAGGGCCGTTCCATGGAATACCCGAAATCGCAAGAGCCGCGCTCGCTCCGTTAATCCCTAAAATTTGAGGCGGATAAATCTGATCTACGGCCATTACTGTATTAACGATATGGACATCGTTGTGCATATCTTCATCAAAGAGCGAACGTATAGAACGGTCTGCAACTCTTGAACCTAAAATCGCGCTGTCTGCGGGTTTGCCCTCACGCTTAACAAAACCTCCGGGAATTTTTCCGGCCGCGTAATATCTTTCTTCGTAATCAACTGTTAAAGGAAAAAAATCAATTCCTGTTCTTGCCTCTTGTGTCATGCAGGCTGTGCTTAATACTACTGTTTCTCCCTGCGATGCGAATACAGCTCCGTCCGCCTGTTTCGCAATTTTCCCTGTCTTGAATACCATCGGGGTTTCTCCAACTTGGACGGAATAAATTTTTTCTTGATTCAAAATAAATTTTTACTCCTCTCAATTTTCTAACGCGATATATTATATTATTAAAACTTAGAAAAGGAGAAAAATTTTTTATGGAAAAAACTTTCGCGAAAATTTTTAACTCATCGAACCAGCCTGAATTATTTTTTGCTCCCGGCCGTGTCAATTTAATCGGCGAACATACAGACCACGAGGGCGGTTTTGTTTTTCCGTGCGCTATTAATTTAGGAATTAAAGCACTTGCTTCACGCCGCGATGATAATTTAATACGGCTTTACTCAATGAATTTTGACGAGGGAATTTTTACGCCGTTTGAAATTGAAATCAGCGAAATTAAATCAAAATCTGATTTTCGTTCATGGGTAAATTATCCCTTAGGAGTTATTCACACTCTCTTAAAACACGGCTATAAATTCGGCGGTGCTGATATTCTTTACAACGGAAATTTACCCGGCGGCGCTGGATTGTCATCATCGGCAGCGATTGAAGTTTTGACGGGAAAAATTTTCGACACGTTTTATAACTTAAATATTGACGGCGTTCGCATGGCGAAATTTTCTCAGGAAGCTGAAAATAATTTTGTCGGCATGAACTGCGGAATTATGGATCAATTTGCTGTTAGCATGGGCAGAAAAAATTACGCGGTTTTATTAAACTGCTCAACGCTCGAATATTCTTACGCGCCTTTGGAACTCGAAAATTATAAAATCGTCATAACAAATTCAAACGTCCCCCACTCTTTAGCAGGCTCTGAATATAATTTACGCCGTCAGCAATGCGAAGGGGCTCTTGCTGATATTCAAAACGTGAAAAACATGCTTGACGGACAGTCGGGAATTTCGTGCCTCTGCGATTTAACGCCCGATGAGTTAGACGAATTTTCTTACAGCGTCAAAGACCCCGTGAATTTACGCCGTGCTCTTCATGCTGTTAATGAAAACGCCCGTGCTATACGCGCTTCAAAGGCATTAAAAAACGGCGACTTAAATTTATTCGGAAGATTAATGAATGCTTCTCACGTTTCTTTGCGTGATAATTATGAAGTTACAGTGCCGGAACTTGATACGCTTGCAGGTTTAGCTTGGAAAATGCCCGGCGTTGTAGGCTCACGAATGACCGGCGGCGGCTTCGGCGGCTGTACGGTCAGCATTGTTGAAAAAAATTCTGTAGATGAATTTATAAATTCGATCGGCTCAGAATATGAAAAACTTTGCTCGAGGAAAGCAGATTTTTATATCATCGAAACTTCAGACGGAGCGAAAAAAATCAGTTAGAAAAAGGAATTTCTCTCGTATTATAATCTTGAACTATTCATTAAAAATTAAGGAGGAAATATCGCTATGAAAAAAATATTTTTATGCGCAGTGCTTCTGCTGACGTGCGTATCATTGGCGTTCGGAGATACTAATGAGGAACTACTCAAGGCAGCTTGGGACAAAAATACAACCCCAAGAATGATTGAAAATCTCATCAACGCCGGGGCTGATGTAAACGCTAAGACCAATGACGGCGATACAGCTTTAATATTGGCGACTTACCAGACAATCAATCCGGATATAGTGAAAACTCTTATAAAAGCCGGGGCTGATGTCAATGCTAAAAACAATTACGGTTGGACTGCTTTAATGGGGGCGGTTGGAGACAACAGCAATCTCGAAGTTATAGAGGCTCTTATCAAAGCAGGAGCAGATGTCAACGCTAAAAACAATGACGACTGGACGGCTTTAATGGGAGCAGCTCGTTTTAACCGCAATCCCGAAGTTATAAAAACTCTTATTAACGCAAGTGCTGATGTCAACGCTAAGGACAAATACGGCTGGACTGCCTTAATATTAGCGGCGCGGGACAACAAGAATCCCGAAATCATAAAAACTCTCATCAACGCCGGAGCTGATGTAAACGCTAAAAACAATGACGGCGGCTGGACGGCTTTAATATTGACGGCTCGTGAAAACAATGATCCCGAAGTTATAAGGGCTCTTATAAATGCAGGAGCTGATGTCAATGCTAAGGACGCGGACGGTTATACGGCTTTAATGAGGGCGGCTTGGAGAAACAATAATCCCGAAGTCGTAAAGACTCTTATAAATGCTGGTGCTGATATAAACGCTAAGGACAAGTACGGTGATACGGCCTTAATTAGAGCAGTTCTCTTCAACCGCAATTTAGAAGTAGTGAAAACTCTCATTAGCGCAGGTGCTGATATTTCCATCAAAGATAATGAAGGTAAAACCGCTCTCGATTATGCCGAAAATGATGAAATTAAACGCATGTTACTTGATGCGGCAAAATAGAAATTAAATCCGTAAAAGTTATACGCTGAAAATTTAATTTTTCTGTATAATTACAGGCATCAAATTAAAATTTCAAAATAATTTTTCAAAAGGAGAGATTTATCATCATGATATTTGAACAGTTTTCAAAAATCGGAATTATTCCTGTCGTTGTTCTTGACGATGCAAAAGACGCTGCACCTCTTGCGAAAGTTCTCTGCGAAAACGGACTTCCCTGCGCTGAAGTTACTTTCAGAACTGCCGCCGCTGAAGAAGCAATTAAAATAATGTCGAGCGAATTTCCTGATATGCTCGTCGGAGCAGGCACAGTCTTAACGACAGAACAGGCCGACAAAGCCATCAACGCCGGAGCAAAATTCATCGTAGCCCCCGGACTTAATCCGAAAATCGTTCAGTATTGCTTAGACAAGAGCGTCCCTGTAACACCCGGCACTCAGACACCGAGCGAAATGGAAAAAGCCCTCGAACTCGGCCTCAAAGTCGTAAAATTCTTCCCTGCCGAACCTGCGGGCGGTTTGAACATGATTAAGGCAGTTGCTGCTGCTTACGTTGACTTAAAGTTCATGCCCACCGGCGGAATTAACGCTAAAAACGTCCGTGATTATCTCGGCTATAACAAGATTATTGCTTGCGGCGGAAGCTGGATGGTCAAAAAAGATTTAATCGCGGCAGGCGAATGGAACAAGATCGGCGCAATGGTTCGTGAAGCTGCAGACATCGTTAAAGAAATTCGCGGATAAAATATGCCCGAAATTATTGAAAAAGTAACTGAAGCACTCGAGGCCAAGAACGGCGAAAATATTTTGACTCTTGACCTCAAAGACAAAGGCGGCCTGGCGGATTCTTTCGTGTTAGTAACGGGAAATTCTGAAACTCACATGAAAACTTTAACCGATGCGGCTGAACAGGCTCTCGAACTCGAAGGCAGAAAATGCCGCATTGAGGGCGAACACAGCTTAAACTGGCGGTTAATTGACGCGGGCGATGTAGTTGTTCATGTTTTCAGTCATAAAGGCCGCGAATTTTACAGGCTTGAAAGACTCTGGGACAACGATTAAAAAATTAGGAATGAGGAGTGAGGCCTCCCGCATAGCGGTGTTAGGAATGATTTTATTTTTTCTTGCTCCTCATTCATTTATTTTCAATTTACTAAAATTGACATACTCCCCACGCCTAAAGGCGGGGGATTCTAGTATCAACAACAAATGC
>CAMVMK010000082.1 GCA_947168585.1 uncultured Fretibacterium sp. | reverse complement strand
GCCAAAATTCTTAAAAATTCAGCGCAGGCCGCCGGTCCCATACCGCCAAGAACACCGAGAGTTTTTTCTGGGCGTGTCAGCATATTAAAAACCCCTTTCGTGAAAAAATAAAATTAATTTTGAAATTAATGAAATTATACGTTATTTTTTCGGGGAAAACGCTTTTCCAAAAAAATTTTTAAGTGCGAAATTGCTTGATTAATTTCTTCCGGCAAACTCTCCGGCGCACCTTTCATTCTTGTTTTTAATTCTTCGTCTGTGATTTTAACTTCCGGCAAAAATTCTTTTCGGGGCTTGTCTTTTATAACTTTTAACGGCTTTCCGAACGTGATTTTTAATTCAAAATTTCCTGCAGGCTCATACTCAAAACGTTTTAAGGCTCTCAGAATATTTCCGCGCGAATTTTTTAATGCTTCAGCAGTGTTTTTGCTGTCGACAGCTATAAAAATTTCATTCACTCCTAAATTATACGGCAATGAATGTCTCGCTATCATCGGAGGGAACATAGCCGCCCATGAATTTTTCAGATTTTCTAAAATTTTGACGCGGCGGGCGGCTTCGGGAAATAAATATTCAGGATTTATAAAAATTTTTTCGTCTTCGTTAATCATTAGTATTTTTCTTGCGTTCGTTGCGTGAAATTATTACTGAAATTAATTGAACGTCAGCAGGAGTTACTCCGGAAATTCTCAGAGCGTGGCCGAGAGAGTCCGGTCTGAAATGTTTTAATTTCTGCAGACATTCAGCGCGCAAGCCGATAACGGAATCATAATCGAAATTTTCAGGGATTTTTGCGCCGTCAAGATTTTTCATTTTCGCTGCGGTTTTTGCTTCGCGTTCAAGATAACCCGTGTATCTTAATTCCGTTTCGATGTGAGCAATTTCTTCACGTGATAAATTTTTTTCGGACGGAGAAATTTTTGAAATTAATTCGTAAGTAACTCCGCGATGTTTAAGAAAATCCGCAAGGCTCATAGAATCCGCTAAAATTTCAGCTTCATATTCGCTGCAAAGATTTTCAATTTCTTGGGACGGAGAAATTTTTTGAGATTTTAAGCGCGAAATTTCTTCGTTTTCGTTAGCGAATCTTTTTTCTAAAAATTCCCATTGAGTATCATTAATTAATCCGGCTTCCCGTCCGTAATTTGATAATCTGTGAGCAACGTTATCCCAACGCAATAATAATCTATGTTCACAGCGGCTCGTCAACATTCTGTAAGGTTCATCAGTGCTTTTTGTCGTCAAGTCGTCAATTAAAACTCCTAAATAACCTTCGTCGCGTCCTAAGATTAAAGGCTCGCGCTCTAAAACATAATTCGCGGCGTTAATCCCTGCGAGTAAACCTTGAGCGGCGGCCTCTTCATAGCCTGAAGTCCCGTTGACTTGGCCTGCGCAGAAAAATCCCAGAAGATTTTTATTTTCTAAATTATGTTTAAGCTGATCCGGCAGTAAATAAATATATTCAATTCCGTAGCCCGGTTTTATAATTTTAGCGTTCTCGCAGCCCGGCAGAGAGTGAATCATTTTAACTTGAACATCGTAAGGCAGGCTGGTTGAAAAATTCTGAACGTAAACTTCATTAGTATTTAACGAAACGGGCTCGAAAACTATCGGGTGCGTTATATGGTCGGGAAATCTTAAAAATTTATCCTCGATTGAAGGACAATAACGAGGGCCGTTAGCTTTTACATCGCCGGTAACAAGCGGAGAACGTTTAATATTTTCGGCTAAAATTTCGTAAGTTTTTTCAGTCGTTCTTGAAAAATAACAGGCGTAATTATTCGGGTCGTAAATTTTTCCCTCGCCCCATAAATCAAAACATAAAGGTTCAGGCTCTGAAAGCTGAGGCACAGTCTGCGATAAATCTATCGTATTAATATTTAAGCGCGGAGTCGTGTCCGTTCTCATTAAGCCGGTTTTAATGCCTAAATTTTTTAATGATTTCGGCAAAGATTCAGAATTATTCTGACCCATAGGCCCGGACTTGAAATTTTTTTCGCCCACGAAAACTTTAGAATCTAAATAAACTCCTCCGCATAAAACTATTGCTTTTGCGTCATATTTTGCTCCGTGCCGCGTCAAAATCCCGGAAATTTTTCCGTTTGAAGTTAAAATTTCGACAGCTTCGTCTTGATTAATCTCTAAATTTTCTTGAGTTGTTAATAATTTTCGATAGTAAATGCTGTAAAGTCCCGGATCGCATTGAGCTCTTAAAGCCCGGACAGCCGCGCCCTTTGAAGTATTCAGCCATCTAATCATTAAAGTTGAAGCATCAGCAGCGCGAGCCTGTTCGCCTCCTAAAGCACTGACTTCGCGGACTAAATGGCCTTTTGCAGGGCCTCCGATTGAGGGGTTGCACGGCATTAAAGCAGTGTTATCGACACTTAAATTTAACATTAAAGTTTTACAGCCCGCTCTCGAACTTGCAAGAGCAGCCTCACAGCCTGCATGGCCTCCGCCGATTACTATAACGTCATAAGAATCATAAAACAGAAAAAATCACTCCTTTTTAATTTTACAATTTTAATCTATAGATTTAATTTTTCTTGCGTCAAAAGGCGTTTCTTGATAGACAAAATAATTCAGCCAGTTTGAATATAATAAATTCGCGCTCGATCTCCATGTGCAGACGGGCATTTTTGAGTCGTCATCATTAGGAAAATAATTATAAGGAATATGAATAGGCAGCCCGGCTTTTTTGTCGCGCCAATATTCAAGAGCAAGAGTCTCAGGGTCGTATTCAGAATGTCCTAAAACAAAAATTTGACGGCCTTCGTTAGTCGAGACTACATAGACTCCGGCTTCGTCGCTCTCAGCTAAAATTTTTAACGCCGGAACTCTTTGAATATCTTGCTTCATTACTGTAGTGTGCCTCGAATGGGGAACTAAGAAAAAATCATCAAAGCCCCGAAATAAAATCGAACCTTTACGGACAACTCTATGACGGAAAACACCGAATAATTTTTGAGGCAAATGGATTTTAGGCACTCCGTAATGATAAAAAAGTCCGGCCTGAGCTCCCCAGCAAATATGAAAAGTGCTGTGAACGTGGCTTTTTGACCATTCCATGATGTCGCAAAGTTCCGGCCAGTACATAACGCCCTCAAAAGGCATCTGCTCAACAGGCGCGCCGGTTATAATCATGCCGTCAAAGAAATCATTTTTAACGCTGTCGAAAGTTTTATAGAACGCTAACATGTGCTCAATCGGAGTATTTTTAGGAACCCGGCCTGTCATAGTGAGCAGATCTATTTCAACTTGAAGCGGAGTGTTGCCCAAAAGACGCGCTAATTGAGTTTCAGTCGTTATCTTCGTGGGCATTAAGTTAAGAATTAAAATCCTAAGCGGACGTATATCCTGCGACATAGCCCGCCTTTGAGTCATCACGAAAATATTTTCGCGTTCAAGAACATTAACCGCCGGCAAATCACCGGGAATATTAATCGGCATTTCTCAAAATTATTTATTCTTCGTCTTTCATAGCGGTGAAATACGAGAAAACTTTATGAGTTTCGCGCGGCATTATTCTATAGCCTAATCTTTCTTTAGTCATCCATACCGAATAATCTTTATAGAATGACGCGGCCATAGCAAGGACAGATTTTTTCTTGTTTTCTTTGATACCCTCGTAAGGAGTTCTGACTTTTCTGTCTTCGTCAGAGTCCCATCTGAAAGTCCCGAGAGCATAAGCTACAGACTGTCCCTCTTTAATCGTCGGGAAAGCCGGAATTAAAAACGTGTGATCCGACCAGTCATAAGTTCCGAGTCCCTGACCGGGAATAAAAATAACTTTAGGAATTCCGTACATTCTGACGCGCGGCACTGCAAACATTCCCATATCGCAGGAATCGTAGTGCATGAACATTTCATAATCTTTAGCGTAATCGATCGGCGTTGAGTCGGGCTGACATAAAAATGAAGTATCGCAACGTGCATTCTTGGCCGGAACTAAAAGATGTTCGCGTTTTTTTACGAGGATAGCTTTAAGTTCTCCGCGTCTCATTTGAGCAGTCATTTGGGCGCAGTTATCAGTGATTTTCTTAGCGTTGCGGGCGATTTTAACTTCGTCCATTTGAGTATAAAGAATTTTTTTCGCCAAGACCCTTGTATTATTATGAATAGTCATAAACTTTTCATATTCGCGGACGGACAAGGGGTTAGCTTCATTTTTTTGAGCGGACGAAACTAAAAGCAGAGCGGCGTTTTCAGCGTCAAGATAGGCTTTCCGCTGCTGGCTTAATTTTTGACGGAGAGCCTCATCGCCCTCGCGGTATTCCGGAACTCTCATAATAACTTTCATAGCCGGAATTAAAAATTCTGTCATTATATCTAACGTCTGCTTAGTGCTGATTTTTGAGGGATAAGCAGCTGAAATTCTCGTGAAAAACTGATTTCGTTCGCCTTGAATTTTCGTTAATAAATCGCTTAAACATTTTAATCTTTCGTTCAAAGACATTCCTATTGACGGAACGGGAGCGGGCTTGCCGTTGATATTTGCCCAGCATTCGGCGATATAGTCTGAAAACGTCATGACCGGAAGGAGATCGAAGACGCATTTTTCAGCGAAAAGTTTTTTAGCGTCAAAATGTTTATTAAGATTCAAAATTCCAGGAACACAGCCTAAATCTATAAATAATTTTTCTTCGTAGTCAAAACTTAACTGCGCCGGATTGCTTTTAGTGTTAGCGTCAACGAGAGCAAATAAAATTTCCCAGTATGACGGAGCCATTTCCTGCCAAACTTTTTGAGCCTGCGACTTGCTGTCTTTCTCGCCGGATTCTAATAACTCAAAATATTTCTGCGCACTTGTTTCAAGTTTTGCTGCAGCTTCCTGAACTTCAGGAATGTCTTTCCATTTTGAAAATGCCATTATAAAAATTTTTCCTCCTTTTAATTTTTCTTTTTCTGTTAATTTTATATTAATTCTAAGTGAACCCTCACACGACTAAAGTCGCGTGCTTCCAGCTGTCTTAATAAGCCGGAC
>CAMVMK010000081.1 GCA_947168585.1 uncultured Fretibacterium sp. | reverse complement strand
ATAAGGATTGCGAGTATTTTCCTTGCCATAAAGGAATTAACGAATTTAACTGTTTATTTTGTTTTTGTCCTTTGTATGAAAAGGAGAATTGTGGCGGTAACTACAGAATTTTATCAAACGGCTGTAAAGACTGCTCAAATTGTGTATTACCGCATAAGCCTGAAAATTACGCTTATATTATAGGGAGGCTGTATAACAATGCCGAAAGCTAAGACGATAAACGTAAAACGGTGTGCAAATTGCGGCGGAAAAGGATATTTTTCACCCGGATTTCATTACGATAAACATCGGGTATGTTGCTATATTTGCGGAAAATTTACCGAAGAATTTGATACAAAAGAGCAAGCTGTAAAGGCATGGAACAAAGGAGAAATTTTATGAAAGCTAAATCTCTTGACCGCATTGAACTTACAAAGAAAAAATTTGCATTTGTTAGCGGCTTGATTACAAAGGAAGACTTAGAAAAGAAGAAAAACTCATCTTTTTTAATGATGGTCGCGGAGATGAAGCAGGAACACCCAGAAGAAGCGCATAACGATTTTGTTTGTCCTAATTGTGGCGGCGAAATGATACGCTCGGAAAGCTGCTGTAGGTGCAAGAAATGTGGCTGAGCTAAATGCTGACAAGGAAATTTAACAAATTCTGCGCTAATTATCACTTTTGGAACTCGTTAGCGGAACACTTTAATGGTTTTCAGGAACTGTTAAAGCCTAATAAATTTTTAAGCTACCAGGACAGAAAAACGCTATTTGAAATTCATTCTTTGCTTTTCAAATGTTACAAACTCGCTAAAGAAAAGAATGAATTTTATTCAAATAAAGTTAAATCATTGGTATAAATCGCGGTTTAGGCCGTGTTTTATATAAATTTTTAGAAGGGAGTAGATTTTCTCTTTCCTTTTAGGAGAGTGAAAAGACTTCTTTCGACCTTTTACGAAGCCTTAGAGGTTCGTTTCGATAAGACTTATTTAATTTGCCGAGAGTTTCGGCTCTCGGTGTTTTATTCAAGAAAGGAGTAAACAAATGGAAGTTAAGCTATTAACAACACCGGAGCAGTTTTCGGCAATGGAATACAACGCGGCCTACGCAATGCTGATATGCCACGCTAACACTGACAAACTGCAAAGCGAAAAGCCTGCAGAGTTTTTGAAACGCGCGATAAAAGCTGAACATTTCAGCGTTCTTGAACATATCACGCTGACCTATGAAGTTAATAATCTCTCGCGTGCATGTCTTCAAGAATTAGCACGGCATAGGCATATTTCTTTAAGCGTTGAAAGCACACGGCACACGCTGAAAAAGAAGCTGGTTGATGATTTTATCGAAAATGAAGTTATAGGTAATGATATGGATAAATGGGAATATTTAGGCTGGTTTCGTAATTTTGCAAGCAAACGTCCAGACATCACAAACGATGAGCTGAAATACTACCTTCCTGAATTTTGGCCGACTAATTTAATCTTAACCGCCAACATTCGGGCATTACGTGAGCTAATCACAAAGCGCACTAATCCTGCCGCGCTGGAAGAGTTTCAAGACTTAGCACGCAAGTTTGTTGAAGCCGTGCCGGACGAATTTAAGTATTTATTGGAGGATTGTGTTCATGAGTGAGTTCACAGAAGGCAAGTGGTGTTTTGTTTATGCTAACGGTATCAAAATAATGAACTACGATATGAACAAAACAATCGCGGATGTTTATCATCAAGATTATGATTCAAAATTTGACGCGGAACAATTCAGCAACGCTAAATTAATCGCCGCCGCGCCCGAGATGTACAAAATACTTGACGGTCTTATCTGCAAATTAAAAGCTAACGGTGCTGATGAATGGGAAGAAATTGATGAGGCTATCCAAGAAATTGAAAGACTTATTGAGCGTATTGACGGCGAGGAACACGAAGAGTTGCACGAAGTGGAGGCGCAAGCATGAAACGACATCCTAAATTACCGCGAATACTACGAATGAAAAAGAAATGGAATGAGTATTTTAGGAAGCAATTTTTAGCTTCAGAGTTATACAGAATACTCAAAAATAAGGAGGAACAATCATGACTGAGAAATTGAAGCCGTGCCCGTTTTGCGGCGGCAAAGCTGAAATTGAGGGCGAGAGAATTTTTTGGGTTTCTTGCCAAGAATGCTGTGCTGAATCAAACAGTTTTATTGAGTTAGAAGAAGCCATCGAGGCTTGGAACAGGAGAGCGTGAGAATGATTGAGAAATTGAAGCCCTGCCCGTTCTGCGGCGGCGAAGATATATCTTTAGTAAGAATTTGCAACGTAAACAACGATTTCTACTACGTTACTTGTTGTAATTGCGGTATTTTTACAGTAGATTACGACAAAGAATGGGATAGTATCAAGGCTTGGAACAGGAGAGCGGGAGAATGATTGAGTTTTTGAACTACGTGCCTGTTGAAGGCAGTATTGGTGAACTTTTAATAATGGAAGTTTTACCAACAGGAGCGTTTTTTATAGCATTGCTATTAACAGTATATGCGGTTATTCGAGAAATCAGAAAGAGTCTGGAGAACTAACCAATGTCAATAATCATCACTTTTTTCTGTGGGGTCAGCTTAGTTATCCTCGCAGACGCTATCGCGGATTATATCAGCGCAAAGGCTCACGAAATCGAAGCTAATGCGCAATATCTCAAAAATCTTGCCTCCTATTACGGCTTAAAGGCAAGAAATGAACTACAGAATACGCATGAGGAAATTGAGAAAGAGGTAAAGCATGATTGAGTTTTTGAATTACGTGCCTGTCGAAGGCAGTGTCGGAGAATTCCTAATTAAAGTTATTCCAGATATGTTGTTTCTTTTATTTTTTGCATTTATTGTTGCGCTGATTTTGCAAAAACTTAGAAAGACTATAAAAGAACTTAGAAAGACTATAAAAGAATTTGAAATCGCGAAAGGAGAAGAATAATGAACGAAGTACAAATTTTTTCAAATTCAGAATTTGGCAGTTTACAGTGGTACGAACAAGACGGCACGCTTTACTTTAACCTTGAACAGTGCGCTCGCGGATTAGGTTTTACAAAAACAGACCGTAAGAATGTCGATGGCGAAATACGCGAGTATGTTCGTGTGGATTGGCCGAGAGTTGATGAATATTTACAAAGTTTCGGAAAGAACTTTCCGAATTCCCAACAAGTCGGGAAAGAAACTTTTATCCCAGAAAACATTTTTTATCGGCTTGCAATGAAAGCTAAGAACGAAACGGCGGAGCGTTTTCAGGCATGGATAGCTGATAAAGTTGTTCCTTCAATTCGGAAAAACGGCCACTATGAAGTTCAACAAAAATCTACATTGCCGACTGTCCTTGAAGGCGCAAAGTTAATTTTTGAGACGGCTGGTATCAAAGGCAATCAGCTCGCACTTGCTCTTGATAAAACCGCAAAACACTACACAGGCGAGAGTTTATTAGCTCTTGGAGGTATTCAGCTTGAAGTCGAAACAAAAAAGCAAGCATTAACACCGTCTGAAATCGGCTCAATCTTAGGTCTTTCAGGTCGCCGGATTAATGAAATATTAGCTGGTGCAGGTTTCCAACACAAAATTATCGATAAGTGGGAACCTTTAGGACTTGGAATGCCTTATGCCGTGATGATTGATACAGGCAAACAACATTCAGATGGCTCGCCTATAAGGCAGCTTAAATGGGATAGTTCAATTATTTCAGTTATTGAAAGGAGAATAGAAGCAGCATGAAACTTGACTTAACACGTAAGGATTTTCTTAAAAGCTGGCAGTTAGCGGAAAGATTTACAGCTGCTAAATCATCGGCAGATTATCTGCAAGGAATTTTTATCACTGCCGCAGATGACGGCAATGTTACTCTTGAAGCTACCGACTTAAAAACATCTGTAAAATGCAAGGCTCAAGGCGTGAATGTTATTGAAGCTGGTACGGCTCTTGCTCCTGTAGCAGTTTTAGGTGATATGCTCAGAAAAGCTGATTCTGATAATTTAATCTTAGATATTAATTCAGAACGCGGCTTTTTGAACGCTGGGAAAAGTAAAACTAAGTTTGCGATTATTCCATTGGAGAAATTCCCCAATATTCCTAAAAGTTCAGACGGCGAAAAAAACTGCATTGTCAAAGCTGAAGATTTAAGCAAATTGATAGTTGAAGGTGGCTCTGCTTCGTCCATGCCGACAGATTTTCCTAAATATTACGGCACATGTCTTTTTAGAACTCAGGAAGGCAAAGTAAAAATCGCTGCTACTGACGGAAAACGGCTCTCTCTTTCTCAAAAGGCTTGCGAGAGTATTAATAAAGAAATTGATTTAATTTTGCCTGCTCCTGCTTTCAAAGAGTTAGCAAAAATTTTCACAGGCGATAAAGAAATTCAGATTAGCGCGAACGATTCAACTATCTGGTTTTCTTTTGATGATGTCGAATTTTCTATCAGGCTCGTTGAAGCTCTGTTTCCTAAATACGAGAATATATTAAATGACATTGTTGAAACTTCAATGAAAATCAAAATTGAAGATTTAATGCCTGTTCTTGAACGAATTTCAATAATTTCAAAAACACAGCCTGCTAATGTTATGACTGTCTCGCTTAATCCTAACGGCGAAGTAAAAATCATGGCTCAATCTAAAGTAGCCGGAGCAACTATTGAAGAATTTAACGCAGAGATTAGCGGTAACCCTATGCTTATCGGCTTTAATGTCGGTTACTTCATGGACGGTCTGAAAACTTTCGGACAAGATGAAATCAATATCGAATTTAGCGGCACTGAAAGTCAAGCACGAATGAAGCGCGGCGATTTTCTTTATATGCTCATGCCTGCGAGGTTAAGTCCTGATGATATTGCATATTATCAAAGTAATATTCAGTAGTACGTTTGTTTTTATTTTAATCGCGTTAGTTGCAGATTGGATTGAGAGAAATGATTTTTGAAATTACAGCTTCAATGATAGCGTCTTTTAAGAAATGCCCGCGCCGTTATCAGCTTGAATATATCCATGACCTACGCGCTACAGGCGAACCGTCAGACGCTTTATTAACTGGTACGAATTACCACGCTAATGTTGAGCATATTCTAAATCATGAAGAATATGACCATAGCGGATTATCGGGAAAAATGGCTGAAGCGTTTGAAAAATATATCGATTGGCAAAGCTGGAATGCTAAACCTG
>CAMVMK010000080.1 GCA_947168585.1 uncultured Fretibacterium sp. | reverse complement strand
CTTAGAGGCTGTTTTCACAAACGTAATAATAATGTGTGAATATGTGATAATTTCACCATTGAAGCTGATGAAGATTCATTTATTTCATAGTCTTTGCTTAATCGTCTGTAACCATTGAACCAGCTAAAAGTTCGTTCTACTACCCAGCGCCATTTTAATTTTTCCCACTCATGAGGCTTGATCTTCTCTGAAATGTCAACGCTTCTGCATAATATTTTTTCTACGTCATTTATAAATGTTCCTCTATATCCGGCATCTGCACAAAATCTTTGAATTGCAGGATATTTTAAGCACGCCGAATGCGCCGGAACTATTCCTGACTTCGTATCATGAATATTTGCTGCATGAATAAATATTGAAAGGAGATTTCCCATCGTATCTACAACTATGTGACGTTTACGGCCTTTTATTTTTTTTATTTCCGTCGAAGCCTCTTTCTTCGCCTTTATATACGGTTTTTATGCTTTGACTGTCAATTATCGCATAACTTGGTTTAGTATCTTTTTCAGCTTGTTGCCGAGTCTTTTCAACTAAAAGTTCGAGTATTTTATCCCATAAATTCTTTTCTTTTGCTCTCCTATAGAAACTATAAACGGTCTGAAACGGAGGAAAATCATGCGGCAGTTGCCTCCATTGACAACCAGTTTTTGCAACATATATTAAAGCATTCGTCAATTCTCTTTTACTCCACTTATATACCCTCATATTCGAGTAAAGAGGCTTTATAACTTCCCACTGAGCATCTGTGAGATCGCTCGGATACGCTTGTCGTTTTTTGTCTTCTATCTTTTTCATAATTGACTATTATATCATTGTGAAAACAAGTTCTAAACTTACATCTTGTGAAAAATTATATAACCGTCTTGTTGCAAGCTGCCGCGTAAAAATTGAAAATATTAATAGTTATATTAAAAGATTTAGGATATTTTCAGGCAAATATAGAAATCATAGGAAACGATTTTCGCAAAGATTCACGTTAATTTGCGCCATATATAATTTTCAGCATACTTAGTGGACAAGTCTAATAATTTTTGTGATAAAATAGAGGCAGTGGTGAGGGAGTTAACTTGACCCCTAACGCCGTGAATTAACTCAGCGATTTAATGAGCTAACCACTCAATAACTAATAGAATGGTCTTCACGATCCAGAAGATAGCAGCAGCGATTTTATCCACTTGGTCGAGGAATGAACGCCGCTGCTTCTTTTTAGTATTTCGCTTAGCTTTTTTATCAGCCATTGCTACTACACCTCAATTCCACAGGGTGACTCCCCGTTGGACGATGAGCCCTGCTTCTCACCCGGAGCTCCCTCGTGAAAAATATTATAGCAAAAATTTTTTCCGTGATTTTTATTTTGAAATGTATATCTGAAAAGAGCCTTGATTACTAAAAATTTTGAGTGTTTTTGTTGTGGCAAAAGTTGTGGCAAAAATATTTTTCTATAAATTTAAGAATTTCTTAAAAATTATTTTATCATAAGTTTATCGACTATAATTTAATAAAAGTTAAAAAAATGAAAGGAATTAGTAATAAAAAAGCATGAATAATAACGAAACCTTAGAATTAAAGATCACAGCTTTATCCGGCGATGCTGCAGGTATAGCAAGGACATCACACGGAGTTATTTTTGTTCACGGAGCTTTGCCCGGCGAAATAGTAAAAGCTGAAATAGTCGCTAAGAAAAAAGATTTTTCAATCGCAGACACCGTAGAAATTATAAAAAATTCTCAAGGCCGCGCCGTTCCAAAATGCAAATATTACGGACGCTGCGGAGGCTGTCAGCTTCAACACGCCGATTATGAAACTCAATTAAAACTCAAAGCCGGAATAGTTAAAGACGCTATGACAAGGCTCGGAGGATTTAAGCCGGAAATTTTTGAAAATTTAATATGCGAGGCTTCTCCTGAATTTTGGAATTATAGAAACAAAGCCGCTTTTCCTGTTCAAGGTTTCAAAAATAAAATTTTAACAGGCTTTTATAGAGCAGGAACTCACAGGCTCGAATTAATACGTCAATGTCCCGTAAACGCTAAAAAATTAAATGAAATTTACGGCAAAATTTTAGACGGCCTCGAAAAAAATAATTTCCCTTTTGACGGCTATGATGAACGCACCAATAAAGGCAAACTGCGTCATTTAATCGCTCGAACGGGCATTAACACCGGCGAAAGTTTATTATCGTTTGTAATTAACGGCAAACTCTCTGCAAAAAGCGTCAAAAGTCTTGTATCTTTGGGAAATTCCGCTCGTCCTGATACTTTAACTATTAATCACAACTCTAAGCCCGGTAACGTAATTTTAGGAAATTACACGGAAAATTTAATCGGCTCAGGCTTGATTTCAGAACGTCTCGGAAAATATAAATTAATGTTCGATACAACTTCATTCTTTCAAGTTAATACGGGGCAGGCCGAAAAATTATTTTCTTACGCCTCGAGTTTAGCTGACGGAGATAAAAATATCTTAGAACTTTACAGCGGTACAGGCTCATTAACTTGTTATTTAGCTGAAAATGCCTCACACGTTACAACCGTTGAAGAATGGCGCAGTGCCGTAAAAACGGCCGGTAAAAATTTAAGTTCAAACGGCTTTGAAAATGTAGAAACTCTTTGCGGACGTTCTGAAGATGTTATAGCAGATTTAAGAGATAAATATGATTCTGTCGTCCTTGACCCTCCGCGAGACGGCTGTGAAAGGAGCGTCCTTGAAGCTGTAAATAAATTCGGCGTTAAAAAAATTATTTATGTTTCATGCAATCCCGCGACACTTGCACGAGACTGCAAAATTTTAGCGTCTCACGGTTACGGATTAATTAAGATAAAATCTTTCGATATGTTCCCTCAAACGGCTCATGTCGAAACAGTTGCTTTAATGACGAAGTGAAAAATTTTCCATGATAAAATATTAAGAAAATTAAAAATGAAAGGAACTATAATTAATACGATGCACAAATCATATAAATCCCGTGTCCATGTATTTATGGCAACATTGCTTTTTGTTCTCTTGCTGGCCGTTTCGGCGCAGGCTGCTTCTTTCACAGCTCCGAAAAAATTAGCTGACTATCTCTACTATGTGGAATTTGCTGATTATAATTTTGACCTCACAACGGGCGAAAATGTTAAAACCGGCTTCGCCTGCTCCGCTGTACGCAACGGAAATTTTTACGGCCGTAATTTAGATCTTGATTACTCCGATGTCCCGGAATTCGTAATCAAGGTTGCTGCTAAAGAAGGACGTTACGCAAGCATAGGAATGGCCGCAGTTCTCACTCTGAAATCCAATGAGGTTGACAAACTTTCAGAAGCTGAGATGCTCGCACTGCCGAACATGACTTTTGACGGCATTAATGAAAACGGCGTGGCCATGAACAGCAACGTTGCACCTGCCGTTGATATGGACTTCGCTACTCTGCTCTCAACCAATTATGGCAAACCTCGCATTCATTCTCTTGCAGTAGTCCGCTACGTTCTTGATCACGCAAAATCAGCCGCTCACGGTGTAGAGTTATTAAAAAATATGGACATTTACGGCGGTTACGGCACATGGGGGCTTCACTGGATGATTTCTGACTCGAAAGAGACTTATATCATCGAATGTATTGACGGTGAACTTATCGCCAGAAACGATACAGACAACATAATGACAAATTTCTATGTCAACTACGCACCGAAAACTCCTTACGCGAAGCATGTAGCACAGACAGGGCAGACAGTAGCGGGAAAAGTCTATGAGGGCTTCCCTATCCTTACGCCTCATGCCTGCGGAGTTGAGCGTTACGCCATTCTGAAAGAGCATTACGAAGAGGGCGGAAAATCCGCTGAAGGAATGGCTCACTTAATGGAGCGCGTTAAATATACTCAATCTTATGAAGCTGATACGAAGCCTTTCTGGTACACAGAGTTTACTGAAGGAAGTATGACAATCGCACACACTCCTGCGGATTTCAAATCGGTTATTCAATCCCAGATTGATACCTACAAGATGCACGACAGAAACATTCAGCCTAATAACTTCTGGCAGACATGGCACACATCAGTTTACGACCTTGCTAATAAAACACTCCGTTTGAACATTCAGGAAGATTATTCTAAGCATTACGACTTCAAGTTAGACTAACGAAATTTATTCTGTATCCCTTCTCTGAAATTTGAGAGGGGATATTATTTTGCTGGTGAAATCACAAAAAGGATGATACAGAAATGAAGAAGAAAATTTTAGCATTAATAATAATGAGTTGTGTTATGGCCTTTAGTCTTACAGCCTATGCAGACGAAACGGCAGCCCCAGATTATTCCAAAAAGTCCAGCTGGTACAAAATTCCGGCTGTTACGAAAGATATAGACACGTTCTATATTAACTCAACTGTTTACGTCATGGACAGCTTCAAGGAGGGTGCTCCCGAATACGCGCCGCTCGACAACGAAGAGCTGCTAAGCGGCTTTGAAGAAGAATACATAACTAATGCAAGCGTATATGAAGCCTCAACAAACGTTTTTGTGCCGTATTACCGTCAAGCAGGTATGCGCTATGCTGGGGAAGTTGGGAAGAAAGTCGGCAACGATGCTGCGATTTCAGGTACACCCTACAATGACATAACCGCCGCGCTCGATTACTACTTCGAGAACTATAACGAGGGCCGCCCGTTCATAATCGCGGGGCACAGTCAAGGCTCTATCATAACTAAGCTCTTACTGAAAAAATATTTCAAAGAACATCCCGACTATTACAAACGCATGGTGGCCGCTTACGTCATAGGCTACTCAGTAACGAAAGACGACTTAAAAAACTATCCGCACTTAAAATTTGCAACAGGTGAAAGCGATACAGGCGTAATCATCAGTTGGAACACTGAAGGCAAGAAAAACGTTGAGGAAAACGCCCCAAACATTGTTGTGCTGCCGGGCGCGATCAGTATCAACCCGCTGAACTGGAAACTCGATGAAACGTATGCACCTGCTAACGAGAACTTAGGCTCACTAACGGCTAACGAGAAAGGTGAACCCGTGATCGCCGACATCGGAGCAGACGCGCAAGTGAACCTAGCCAGGGGTGTTGTAGTTACGAACGCTAAATCTGAGCCTATGCCGGAAGAGGTAGAAAAAATCTTAGCCGACCTCTTCGGATCGGATGCGAGGCACGAAAACGACTACACTTTATACTACAGCAACATTAAGGACAATGTAGCTAAGAGGATTGCCGCTTATAAGGCAGGCCGGTAATATTTTTAAGAGCATAAAGAATCCCTTTCCTGAAGATTTTGGAGAGAGGGATTTTTATTTTTAACATCAGATTAGATTACTTCATAAAAAATTAAAATGAAACTTACAATGCTCGGCACAGGCCACGCCCTCGTTACAGAATGTTATAACACATGTTTTTTAATTGAAGATAACGGAAAATTATTTATGACAGACTGCGGCGGCGGAAATACAATCCTTCGTCAAATAAAACTCGCAGGCTATGACTTTAAGGACATTCATAATATTTTCATTACTCATAAACACGTTGATCATCTTTTAGGCGTTATCTGGATGGTTAGAATG
>CAMVMK010000079.1 GCA_947168585.1 uncultured Fretibacterium sp. | reverse complement strand
ATTCAAGGATTTTCGTTGATTTCTATTCAAAAATTTTTATAAGATTTCATAAGATCTGGTGGAGATAAGGGGATTCGAACCCCTGACCTCTTGAATGCCATTCAAGCGCTCTCCCAACTGAGCTATATCCCCAAAAGGCCAAGTCAAATTCAAATAACTGTGTTATTATAAAAAAAATATTAAAATTGTCAAGCCTTAATAAAAAATAAAATTTTTGAGCTTAAAGTCATGCTATAATCTTAAAAAAATTTCTGACGGGAAAGAATTTTCTTCTAACCCGCAAGAACGGAGGGTAAAATTCAAAATGTCTGCAACATCAATTTATAATCCGGCCTCTATGAAGGCTGACGAATTTATTAATCATAACGAAATCCTTGATACTTTAATTTACGCCGAAGCTCATAAAAACGACGTAGAATTAATTAACTCTTTGCTCGAAAAAGCAAGGCCGAAATTTAATCAAAACGGCTGTACCTGCTCAGGATTAACTCATCGTGAAGCGTCTGTGCTTCTTGCGTGTGAAAATCCTGAGTTAATTCAAAAAATTTATCAGGTCGCTGAAGAAATTAAATTAGCTTTTTACGGAAACAGAATTGTTTTGTTTGCTCCGCTGTATCTCTCAAATTACTGCATTAACGGCTGTCTTTACTGCCCTTATCACACGAAAAATAAAACTATTACGCGCAAAAAATTATCGCAGGACGAAATCCGCGCCGAAGTCATAGCCCTTCAAGATATGGGACACAAACGCCTCGCTATAGAAGCCGGTGAAGACCCTGTGAATAATCCGATTGAATATATTTTGGACAGCATAAAAACTATTTACAGCGTCCATCACAAAAACGGTGATATTCGACGAGTCAACGTCAACATAGCCGCTACAACTGTCGAAAATTACAAGAAATTAAAAGACGCAGGTATAGGAACTTATATTTTGTTCCAAGAAACTTACAACAAAAAAAGTTACGAGGCTCTTCACCCGACAGGCCCTAAACATGACTACGCTTATCACACCGAAGCTCACGACAGAGCTATGCAGGGCGGTATTGATGACGTAGGACTCGGAGTTTTATTTGGGCTTGAAGGTTATAAATACGAATTTGCAGGGCTTTTAATGCACGCTGAACATTTAGAAAAAGTTTTCGGGGTCGGCCCTCACACTATCAGCGTTCCGAGAGTTAAACCGGCTGACGATATTAATCCGGAAGATTTTAATAATTCTATTCCGGACGAAATTTTTACGAAAATCGCTGCCTGTATCCGCGTTGCTGTGCCTTACACGGGAATGATTATCTCAACACGCGAAAATGAAAAAGTCCGCGCTAAAATGCTCGAAGTCGGAATTTCTCAGATAAGCGGAGGCTCAAGAACTTCAGTCGGAGGTTACACAACTGAAGAAAGGCCGCATGATACAGAGCAGTTCGATGTTTCGGATCAAAGAACTCTTGATGAGGTCGTTCAGTGGCTCATGAAACAAAATCATATTCCGTCTTTCTGCACAGCTTGTTACAGGGCAGGCCGTACGGGCGACAGATTTATGAGTTTATGTAAGTCCGGACAGATATTAAACTGCTGCCACCCTAATGCCTTAATGACTTTGACTGAATATCTCGAAGATTACGCAAGCCCCGAAACTAAAAAAATCGGCTACGAAATGATTGAACGCGAACTCGAAAGAATCCCGCGCGAAAATGTCCGCGAAATAGCACGTCAAAATATCGAGGCCATTAAAAATGACAACAAACGAGATTTCCGCTTCTAATCTCAATGAAACTCCCAGTGGCGAACGTGTTCATATAGCTTTCTTCGGGCTTAGAAATGCAGGAAAATCAAGCCTCGTTAATGCCGTAACGGGTCAGGATTTAGCAGTCGTGTCTGACGTTAAGGGCACAACTACAGACCCCGTTAAAAAAGCTATGGAACTTTTACCGCTCGGGCCGGTCTTAATTATTGATACTCCGGGACTTGACGATGAGGGCGAATTAGGCGAAAAAAGAGTTAAACGCGCCTTAAATGTCCTTGCGAATTGCGATGTTGCTGTCTTAGTTCATGATGTTAATGAAAATTTTTCTCAGGCCGAAAATGATTTATTAAAAATTTTTGACGAGAAAAAAATTCCGTTCATTATCGCTAATAATAAAATCGATTTAACTCCTCACTCCTCACTCCTCACCCCTAACTTTATTAACGTCAGTGCTTTAACTGGCGAAAATGTAAATTTATTGAAAGAAAAAATCGCCGCTCTCGCCAATAAAAATAAAAACGAAAAAAAATTAATTTCGGATTTACTCACGCCCGGCGATGTCGTGATTTTAGTCGTTCCGGTCGATAAGGCCGCTCCTAAAGGACGTTTAATTTTGCCTCAGCAGCAGACTATCCGCGATATTTTAGACGCTCATTGTTCCGCTTTCATGTGTCAAGACGTAGAACTCGAAAATACGTTGAAAAATTTAAGAGTCAAGCCCCGTCTCGTTGTAACGGATTCGCAGGTCTTCGGTAAAGTTAATAAAATCGTCCCTAAAGAAATTTTATTGACTTCGTTTTCAATTTTATTTGCGCGTTATAAAGGCAGCTTGAAAATTTTAGTCAAAGGCGCAGAAAAATTAGAAAATCTCAAAGACGGCGACAAAGTTTTAATTTCAGAGGGCTGTACTCATCACAGACAATGCGGCGATATAGGCACTGAAAAAATTCCGGCTTGGATAAAAAACTTCACAAATTCAACGCCCGAATTTTCTTTCACGTCCGGCGGAGAATTTTTTGACGAAAATAAACTCAAAGATTTTTCATTAATAATTCATTGCGGAGGCTGTATGCTGAATGAACAGGAAATGCGGTCGAGAATTTCACGCGCCGTCAGCGCCGGAGTTCCTGTTGTTAATTACGGAATTGCTATTGCTCATATGCACGGGATTTTGAAAAGAAGTTTAGAAATTTTTAAGGAGATTTAATAATGCCGCTTAAAATTGTACGCAGCAACATCGTAAACATGGAAACTGACGCGGTCGTCAACACTGCTAACAGAAATCCTATAGTAGGGCCCGGCTGTGATGCCGCGATATATAACGCCGCAGGTTATCACGAATTATTAAAATATAGAATTGAAAATATCGGCTATGTTCCTCAGGGCGGAGCTTTCATAACACCGGGCTTTAATTTGAAAGCTAAATTTATAATTCATGCCGTCAGTCCGCGTTATTTTGACGGAAATCAAGAAGAAGAAGAAAAATTACGCTCATGTTATAAAAAGAGTTTGGCCTTAGCTAAAGAAAATAATGTGAAATCTATTGCTTTCCCTTTAATTTCAACCGGCGGCTTCGGCTACCCTAAGGCTGAAGGATTGAGAATTGCTGTCGATGAGATTAACGCTTTCTTGGCCAAGAACGATATGCTTGTTTATATCGTAGTCTTTGATGATGACGAAAAAGCTAAGGAACTCAGCGAAAAATTTTATCCGGAATTAGAAGAATATATCGATAATAATTATATCAAAGAAAAAAAACGCAAGATAAGCTGCAGGATAAGCCCTCAAAGATTTTTAGAAGCACCGCGCCGTTTTTCAGAAGAAAAAGAACTTGAAGAGCCTGAAATTCAGTTCGCGATAGAGCCGATAGAGCCGATAGAGCCTGAGCCTTTACCGGAGCTTCCTGAAAAAGTTGAAAAGTATGAAGAACCTCAAGAGCCGGATTTCAGTTCGCTTGAAGAAAGAATACAACATCTTAAAGACACTTTCTCGCAATATTTAATGTTCCTGATTAAAAATAAAAAACTCAAAAACAGCGATGTTTATAAACGCGCTATAATAGATAAAAAAATTTTCTCGAAAATAAAAAATAACATTGATTATTTGATTATCACCCAAATAAACTCACGGCTTTATGTCTTTGTGTCGGAGCAAAATTAAATATCGATGAAGCTAAAGACTTACTCGCAAGAGCCGGTTATGCTTTATCGCCCTGCAATATGACAGACGTAATATTTGCGTTTTTTATCAAAGAAGAAAATTATGACATGATTGAACTTGATATTAAACTCGAAGAACACGGACTGCCTTGCATAATTTCTTAAAAAGCATTTTTAAGTGAAGAGTTAGTGATTACACCCATAACTCTTCATTTTTTTATTACTCAAATTACTTGAAAAACTGTACTTGTATGAGATAATAATTTTACTTTCATTAAAATTTCTTAAAGCTAAAGAAAAATATTTTTGCCACAACTTTTGCCACAACAAAAATCTCAAAATTTTTTAGTTTTAATAATCTCTCACGAATTTAATTTTATTCATTAAAATTCACGCGATATAATTTCGAAAATAAATATATAAAATTTAATTTAATTTAATTTTAAGGAGAGAGAAAATTTCAATGGCTTCACAAGTAAATTCACTCGGTTACATCATAATCGAAGGCAGTGAGACAATGATACGCGGCGCGGTTTTAATCACGGACGCTAAAGGTTTTCCGCTTGATTTTGCCCGCACTGAACCTTTAAGGCCGGACAGTTTGGCGAGAATTTTATACGGCTCATCGTTTGAAAAATACGCGAAAGAAAAATTAATTTTAGAAAGTCTGCTTGATGCTGTAGAAATTCAGCCGCAGTTATGGCTGTGCAAAGATAAAGATTTATTGGAGCCTCTTAAAACGAACAGCAAAATTCTTTCTGTTATGCTTGAACATTCTCCGCACGTTCCGTTAGATGAGGCCGGACATATCGAAACTACAGCAGAACCGGCAGTTTTTATGATCCAAGTTGAAGCTAACGGCTCGCCTTTCAGAGCTGAATTTTCACCGAACACACGTCCCGAAGAAGTGCAGCAGGCCGCAGCTGTTTTGGCATTTTCAGCAACATCAATGGACGTTTTAGAACCGTTCACGAGGCTCGAAAAGGCTTTGAATTTCTTAGCGACCGGCAGGAGTTAATAAATGCCTTTTGGAAAATTCCGGGATTTTTTTGCCCGCCATGTTCACAAAGAAATTAATGTTTATAAAATAGATGATTTTAATCTCGACCGGCCTGAAATTATTAAAAATAAAACCCGTGTAAAAGTTGAACACGCGAATTTGAAAATTGAAACCACGGCTTCAAACCCTTTTGACCTTAAAGGGCATAAATTTGAATGCAAGGCTCTAAAATATAAATTGTTCAGTTCGCCTGCTAAATCTTATAATCAAAAAATTAAACGTTATGTTAAACAGGATGTGAAAACTCATAAAGCAAAACTCGTACAGAGCCCTAAAATTTCTTTTCCGTTGAAACAAATCCAAAATCTGCCCCAAGAACGCCGGAATATCTTAAAACTTCAAAAGACAAAGCCCAAAGTAGCTGACAACGAAATGATTTTAGCGTGCTACGGGCCTATAGTCGAAGGTGCTGTAGAAAGATTAGTTTTGAATAAACAGCAGGGAACTTTATTCGTCTGGTACAGCTCAAGCAGCCGTCAACGCAAAGCCCGAAATGTTTATTTAATACGCCGTCTCGGAATGAACGCTAAACCAGAATGGCGGTGGCAATAGGGGTTAGGGGTGAGGAGTTTCTTGTTATTACTTCCTAATTCCTAATTTCTACTTGTATTATAATATTCAGACTAATTTTTAATTTTTAATTTTTATATTTTTTAAGGGAGCAAAATTTTTTCATGGAAACGGCTAATAACACAGA
>CAMVMK010000078.1 GCA_947168585.1 uncultured Fretibacterium sp. | reverse complement strand
TTTTTATGTTGAAGTTTAACAGCAGTGAAAAATCTTGCGAATTTGAAAATGATTCCGTGATTATTCATGACGTTATAAAATCTTTAGGACTTGACAGCAAAAAACTTATCGCCGCTAAATTTAACGGTGAAGCTGTAGATTTGTCAAGAAGCGTAAATCAATCCGGCACAGTCGAAGCTGTAGAGACAGACTCGCCCGAAGGTCTCGAAATTTTACGCCACAGCACAGCACACTTAATGGCTCAGGCAATTTTAAGATTATATCCCGGAACTCATTTCGGTGTAGGGCCGGCAATTAAGGACGGATTTTATTATGATATTGACGCTCCTGAGACTATAACTGAAAGCGATTTGCCGAAAATCGAAGCCGAAATGAGAAAAATTGCAGGCGCAGGTGAAAAAGTTTCACGCGAGGATATGAGCAAAGAAGACGCTCTGAAATTTTTTGCAAATGATCCTTATAAAACAGAATTAATTTCAGAAATTGATGCTCCTACAGTTTCAGTTTATAAACAGGGCGAATATGCAGATTTGTGCAGAGGTCCTCACGTACCGGACGCGGCAAAAATTCATAATTTCAAATTGCTTTCAGTTGCGGGAGCTTATTGGCGCGGCAGTGAGAAAAATAAAATGCTCACTCGAATTTACGGCACAGCTTTTGCAACGCCTGACGAATTAAAATCGTATTTGAAAATGATTGAAGAAGCTAAACTCCGCGACCATAGAAAATTGGGTAAAGATTTAGATTTATTCAGCCTTCATGAAGAAGGGCCAGGTTTCCCGTTCTTCCACCCAAAAGGAATGGCAATAATGAACACTCTCATAGACTTTTGGCGGCGCGAACATATAAAACGCGGTTACACTGAAATTAAAACTCCGCAGATTTTGGATAAAAATTTATGGGTGCGTTCAGGACATTGGGATCATTACCGCGATAATATGTATTTGACTGAAATTGACGAAAAGCCTTACGCTATCAAGCCTATGAACTGTCCGGGAAGCATTTTGGTTTACAAAACACAGCTTAGAAGCTACAGAGATTTGCCGATGAGGCTTGCTGAACTCGGACTTGTTCACAGACACGAAAAAAGCGGAGTTCTTCACGGTCTTATGAGAGTACGCTGCTTCACTCAAGACGATTCTCATACTTATATAGAGTTCTCGCAGATAAAAGAAGAAGTTACAGCAATAATGGAGCTTGATAAGTATGTTTATACAAAAGTCTTTAATTTTAAGTATACTGTTGAACTTTCGACACGTCCTGAAGATTCAATGGGAACTGATGAGCAGTGGGAACAGGCCGAATCGGCTTTGAAAGACGCTCTTGAAAGCACCGGAACACCTTATACAATTAACCCCGGCGACGGAGCATTTTACGGGCCTAAAATCGATTTTCATCTTGAAGACTGTTTAGGCAGAACGTGGCAGTGCGGAACAATTCAGCTTGATTTCCAACTTCCAGGCCGCTTTGATGTTACTTATATCGGCGAAGACGGAGAGCAGCACACACCAGTTTTAATTCACAGAGTTGTATTTGGAAGTATCGAGCGTTTCATGGGTATTTTAATCGAGCATTATGCAGGCGCTTTCCCTTATTGGCTTGCTCCTGTGCAGATTAAAATAATACCGATTTCTGAAAATCATCTTGATTATGCAAATAAATTAAAAGATACTTTCATGAAATGGGGTCTGCGCTCAGAAATTGACACAAGAAACGAGAAATTAGGACGCAAAATCCGCGATGCTCAAGTCCAAAAAGTTCCGTATATGCTTGTGGTCGGCGACAAAGAACAGGCTGAAAACAAACTCGGAGTCAGGGAGCGTTCAAAGGGCGATTTAGGTTCAATGACGCTCGAAGAATTTAGAAACGTCCTTGACAGCGAATTTGACCCGAATAAAATAGATTAAAAAAATTGAGAGTCAGATTAGTATATTCAAAACGAGGCGGGGCATGTTTTGTGCCTCACATTGCTTTGGCTCAGATTTTCTCGCGGACAGCTTCGAGAGCAGGACTTAAATTAATAATGACGCAGGGATTTTCACCGCGTGCAAAAATTAGTTTTGCTCCCGAACTTCCCGCCGGAGTTGTTGCGCTTGCTGAAGTTGTCGAAATGTTTTTTGAAAGTAACTGCTCTGATCTTATGGAAAAAATGAACGAAAATCTGCCCGAAGGTTTTAATATTTTGCGAATTATTGAAACTCCCGAAGACGCTCCTTCACTCGGAAAATTCTGCACTCACGCAGAATATTTAATAAGAATAAAAAAAGATTTGGATATTCAGGAACGTTTTAATAATCCTGCAATAATTAAATCAAAATTTGTTAATGACTGGTTTAATTTTATTATTAAAGATCCGGCTCAAAATCCAATCGGAAGTTTTATAAAACCAATGATAAAAGAAAATTTAATTTCAGGCTGGCAGGATGTTAATATAGTTCGGGTTTCAGTCGGACGTTATGACGAAATTTCAGACGCGGTGAGTATATAATGAGCAATATAAAAATTATAGCTGACCTTCAGGAGCATGAACAGTCGCGTGTTGCAATGCTTGAGGACGGGAAATTATCAGAGATTTTTATCGAATATAATTTTGAAGCCTCAAGAACTCAGGGCGATATTTTTAAGGCTCGTGTAGAAACTGTAGTTCCGGCAATAAGCGCAGTCTTTGTTTCAATTTCGACAAAAAAACAAAATAAACTTGAACCTCACAACGCTTTTTTATATCTCAACGAAACAGAGCAGACATCGAGATTAAAGCCCGGCAATGAATTAATCGTACAAATTACTAAAAATGCACGCAAAAATAAAGCTCCGAGAGTAAGTTCAAAAGTTTCAATTCCCGGACGGTGGCTCGTTCTTGTTCCTAACAGTGATGAAGCCGGAGTGTCGCGCCGTATTGAAGATATTGAAGAACGCAAAAGATTAAAACAAATTGCATCTAATTTATCATCAGAAAATTCAGGTTTCGGCGTAATTATCCGCACAGCCGCAGAAGGAGTCAGCGAAGAATTTTTGCGTGAAGATTTTAATTCGCTGCTCGATTTATGGCGCGAAATCGGCAAAAAATACAGGTCTACTCCCGCTCCGTGTCTTTTATACAGGGATATAGGAACATTGGGACGGGTTCTGCGCGATGAAGTTACAGACAAAATCGACGAAATTATAATCGATGACGCTGAAGAATTTGAACGCGCTCAAAATTTTATTGAAAAGTTTTTCCCCGAAAAGCCCGATATAAAACTTTATAACGAAAATACACCGGTTTTTGAATATTTTGGTATAGAGAGCGAAATTCAAAAAGCTATCGAGCGTAAAGTTTGGCTTAAAAGCGGTGCTTATCTTATTTTTGACCAGACAGAAGCCTTGACGGTTATAGATGTTAATACAGGCAAATTTACAAGTGCGCCTGATATGCGCCACACTGTATTAGAAACTAATCTCGAAGCAGCTGAAGAAATAGCACGACAGCTTAGACTGCGCTCAATAGGCGGAATTATAATCGTTGATTTTATCGACATGGATTTTAGAGAAGATAAATCAGTTTTACTTAAAAGTTTCGAGAAATTTTTAAGTCATGACCGCTTGAAAGCGCGGGTATTTTCTATAACACAGCTTGGACTTGTCGAACTTACACGCAAGCGCGAACGCCCGGATTTGAAAAGTATTTTAATGAGAAGCTGTCCTTTATGCGGTGATAACGGTTTTATAGAACGTGAAGAAAATATTGCAATTAATATTAAAAGATTTATCCGCAAGATAATTAATGCTAATAATTCAGAAATATTTTTAATTCAAGCTAATATTCACATCGCTAATTATATAAACCAAAATTTTATTGAAGATTGGAAAAAAGAATTCGGCCGAAAAATTTTTATCGAAGGCGTTTCCGGCTTCGTCTGGAATAAATACCGTCTCGAATATCAAGGCAGCAACAATACTTTTAGTGAGCTTACTGAGGAATGAGGGACTAAAAAAATTTTCCCCGTTCCTTCTTTCTTAAATTATTAGAAAAAATTTTAAGCATCTAATAATTTTCCTGTGATTTTATTTTGAAAATTATATCTGAAAAAAATTATGATTACAGAAAAATTTTAGGATTTTTGTTGTGGCAAATGTTGTGGCAAAAATATTTTTCTTTTCTTTAATAACTTCTTAAAAATTATTTTATGATAAAATTTAAGCAGTTCGCCTAACCAACGAACTACTCCTAAAAAAGGGAGGAGGGATTTATCATGAAACGTGTGCTTAGAAAAATTTTTTGTCTGAGTTTCAGACTTGGACGCTATCACTTCTTGTTGTCAGTTTCGAAACGTTAAGTGTAGTTAAAGAGGGGAGCAATCCCCTTTTGTATTTTAATTATAATTATATCATTTTCAAAAATTTCTTGCTCGAATTTTAGCTTCCACATTAATTTTCTATGCTATAATTACAATAAATTTCTAAGTATTCGTTTTATCATGATAATGAACTTAAAGACTCCCTTGCTCTGGTTAAGCGGGGAGCAATTTTTTATCATGAATTGCGTGTGTGCTATAACAGCATAAGGTTTTCAAAAGTTGCCCGTAAGGTATAGTAATTTCAGTTATATCTAAAAAACTTAAAAAATGTATATAGTAAAAACACTGAATAATTAACATTAACATAGAAAGTGAGGGGTTAGGGGTTAGGAGTAATCTGCATTAAATTTAGCTCACGAAGTGAGACGGAGGGGTCTACTCCTGATTTAATTTTTACTTTGGGTCAGCCGTAATAATTTAACGCTGTCTTTTCACTTCCCGCGTGCCCGAAATTTTCTTCTTAATTAAAAAGCTGCTCGCGTGAAAAAAATCCCTCACCCCTCGTCGGACAAGCCGAATAATTAAATGCAGATTACTGCATTTAATCCCCTCACCTCAAAACGCCTTTGCGCGTGCTTAAAATTTTCTTCTTAATTAAAAACCTAAGCGCGTAAAAAAAATCCCTAATCCCTCACCCCTAACTTTCCCCGTTCCTACTTCCTAGTTATAAATATCTCCGCGTGTTCCGATTTCGATTATTAAAATAATAAATTGTCCTTCGTTAGGATAAAAGATTATCCGCCAATCTCCTACCCTAAGCCTCCATTCATCGCTCCCCTTCAGCCGTTTTATATCTAAATCAGCTTGACGGTAAAACGGCCACTTTTCACAGAGTTTATAAACGGCTTTCAAAATTCTTGCTCGTTCTTCATCATTGAGTTTTGCTAAATATTTTTCCGGTTGTTTCTTAAACTTTATTTTCCAATTCATACTGCGACCCCGTATTTTTCAAGCAAAATCTCAATCGGAACGCCTGCGTCTGTATCTTCAGCTTCAAGTCTGTCAAGTTCTGCTCTGTCTTCCGGAGTTAAAATCGGTAAATTATAAGACTCCATAACTCTGTCCATAAGTTCTAAAAACATTTTAGCGTCCTCATCGGTCAAAGAATGTGCACGGTTTGCTACTTGTTCTTGAACAGTAAGCTTCAGCATTATAATCACTCCTGATTTAATTTTTATTTCGGGTCAACCGCAATTATAGCAAAATTTAACGCAGTCTTTTCACTTCCCGCGTGCCCGAATTTTTCTTCTTAATTAAAACTTGCGCGTAAAAAAAATCCCTAACCCCTCGTCGGACAAGCCGAATAATTAAATGCAGATTACTGCATTTAATCCCCT
>CAMVMK010000077.1 GCA_947168585.1 uncultured Fretibacterium sp. | reverse complement strand
GCCGTGTAAAATCCTACGATACCCGTAAGCATTGCCGCTATTACTGATAAAAATATTATTACAAGCCCTGCCGTGCCCAAAACTGTATAAGCGGCGTTTAGAGTTGCAACGCTTCTAAAGCCCTCTAAGTGCGGAATGTCGCTGACATACTCGAACCAGCTCGAATAACCTTCAGGAAATCCGGCGCAGGCTAATAAAGCTAATGCAACATAAACAAAACTTCCCGCTATTATGCTCGTGTCCATGACAACTTTAACTTTATTCGGCGAAAATTTTGCTTCTTCAATTAACTGCGGAACTGTGTCAAATCCTACGAAAGACTGCGGGCCTATTACGAAAATAGCGACAATTTGAACGATTATTCCTTTAGCATAATTTGCCGTAGCGGGACGGAACATCGGGTGAAGATTTGAGGCCAAAATTTTAGGACTGAAAGCCGCCGCTAAAGCAATTACTACAACTCCGCCGAGCAGTATAAAAACCATGAAAGTTTGAAGTTTTCCCGTCGTTAAAATTCCCTTTGAAGTTATAAAAAATAAAATTCCTATCGCTGTAAAAGCTACAAGCATTTCGCCGAAATAAACATCGTAACTCGCAACAGTATAATGAAATCCGAATTGAAAAATATTTCCGAACATAGCACGCATGACTAAATTCAAAGCCGTAGCGTTCAAAGGAATAACAGAAAGATATGAAAGGCTCAAGAACCACGCGCAGAAAAACCCGTGCCAATGCCCGAAAGCCATTTTAGCGTAAATAAATTCGCCGCCCGTCATCGGATATTTTTTTATCATGAAGCTGTAACTGTACGAAATTATTAACATTACGACCGTAGCAAGTTCCATAGCGATTATAGTTCCAAGCGGCCCGGCTGTCGGAAGAAAAACTCTTCCCGGCATTACATAAGCACTCCAGCCTATAACGCACCCGAACGCAAGCGACCAGACATTCAGCGGAGTAAGTTCGCGGCGCAGATGCCGTTCTTTTTTATGTTCGTTGAAGTTAAATAAAAACATTTTCTGTATCGGATCCTTTTAATTTTTAAGATTTTAATTTGAAATTTCAAAGTTTTATTTATAAATCCGCTGAAATTATATCATTCATTATTTTTTAGTGAGGGATTATAAAAGTTTTTTTCATGCCTAACTCCTAACTCCTAATTGCTTTCAAGTGTTATACTTAATGGAAAAATTTTAAGGAGTCTCGCTGAGCGAAAAATGATTTTTCTGAATAACATCGACGAAAACTTTATAGAAATGTCCGTGCTGCCGTTCTTAATGGTAATGGCTTTATTTTTGAGCGGACGAATGGCAACGAAATCCGAAATTAACAGGCGTTTTTTATTGTTAGTGTTCTCAAGTTTTATAACGGCGGGTTTTGAAGTAATTATAGAATTATTTATGACGCGCGACGTTACACAGGTTCACATGAAAATTTTTTATTCGCTCGTTAATATTAATGCTTATTCACTTGCGTCTTACGTGGCGGCTTACACGGGAAAATTCACGAAACATTTTCAAGAGGTAAATTTTTTTGCGCTTTGTTTCAGCGTAATAATGCCGTTTGTTTTCGGAGCCAACGAAAGTTTTTATATGATGTTTGCGCCGGGCTTCGGAATTTTATTCGTTGTTGAGGGCTTTCTTCTTCAAATGTTATATCAGCAGAATTACGGCAACGGCCAGTTTATCGTCATGAATATTTTATTTATTTTATTGATTGACGCTTTCATAATTCAATACGTTTTCAAGAGAAATATTCCGTTAGTTTATATCGTTGCGACAGTTATGCTGGTCTTTACGTTCTTTTATATGGAGGCTCCGACTTATAAGCAGCTGCTTTCAGCCCACGTTGAGACAGAAAAAGCCCGGGCCGAAGCAGAAGAATCTATGAAGCGCGCGAATTTCGCCAACCAAACTAAAAGCAATTTCCTTGCGAGCACTTCACACGAAATCAGAACTCCTATGAATGCAATTTTAGGCATTAACGACATGATTATAAACGCCATCGCCGACACTCACGACACAGAAACTCAAGAGGCCGCCCGAAATATAAAACGTTCAGGAAATTATTTATTGACGCTGATTAATAATATTCTCGATATTTCAAAAATCGAAGCGGGAAAAATGGATCTTTACGAGAGCGATTATCATCTTTGGGATATGCTCAGCGAGTGCAGGGGTTATGTTCTTCATAAATTAAATAAGAAACCTAACTTAAATTTTGCGCTTAAATTTGACGATAGAATGCCTGAACATTTATTCGGCGATGTTTTGAGGCTCAAGCAGGCCGTTATAAATTTACTCGATAACGCCGTTAAATATTCGCAAAAAGGCAATATAATTTTTGAAGTTAAATACGAACGAAAAGGCAAAACTCCTGATATAAATTTAATTTTTATAATTGTAGATACCGGAATCGGCATGAAGCAGGAAGATATGAAAAAAATTTTTGAGCCTTTCGAGCGTGCAAATCTCAACGAAACCCGAAACGTTTTAGGCGCAGGGCTCGGACTTACTCTCGTTAAAAATATTGTTGAAATAATGCACGGAAAACTTGATCTTCGGAGCGAATATTATGTAGGAACGACTGCAACTCTTACAATTCCGCAAAAACTTTCAGATAAAGAAACTTTCACAATAGGCGAATACCGCGAACATCTTGAATCTAAACAGCAGCAGGAAAATCACGTTTTAAGCAACAAAACCGAATGGCCGGACGCTAAAGTTTTAATTGTTGATGATACTCCCGTTAATTTAGTTGTAGCTAAAGGAATGTTGAAAGATACGAAAGTTAAAGTTGAGACGGCTGAATCGGGCGAGGAAGCTCTTGATAAAATCAAAGCTGAACATTACGATTTAATTTTCTTAGACCACAAAATGCCCGGAATGGACGGAATTGAAACTCTTAATCATGCAAAGCCTCTCACAGAGAACTCGACTTTTATAGCTTTGACAGCGAATGCCGGAGCAAACGCAAGAAATGAATATATTGAAGCAGGTTTTAATGATTATCTTCCGAAACCTTTTAAGAGTAACGAAATGATTAACATTTTAAGAACTTTTCTGGTATAATATTATATTCAAGAAAGAGGAGTCAGTTAAAAAAATTTTCCGGCTTCTCTTTTAATTTTTATTATTACATTTATTACTACGAAATTCTCAAAAATTTTTCCCCGTCATCGGAATTTATAAAGCAAAATTCTCAAAAATTTTTTAATTTCTATAAGCCGTTTTGAATCGTTCAAGAGCGTCTTTAATACAGCGTGTCGGACATGCAAGATTCCAACGTTCAAAGCCCTCGCCCTGAGAGCCGAACACATAGCCTTCATCAAAAAATAATTTCGCCTGTTCATGATTTCGGTGCTCGAGTTCCTTATAATTCAAGCCTAAGCCGCGAAGATCAAGCCATAATAAATAAGTTCCTTCAAGTTCTGAAATTTTTACACAGGGAAATTCACGCGCCATAAAATTCACGATTAAATTTTTATTTTCCTCGATGACTTTCAAAGCCCCGTCAAGCCACGAAGCGCAATTTTTATAAGCAGCCTCAGCGGCTCTATAGCCTAAAATATTGCATTTAGGGTGAGGATTAGAAAGCGTTAAGACACTCAAAAATTTTTCGCGTAATTTAGGATTAGGGATAAAAATATTTGAAGTTTGAAGCCCTGCAATATTAAAAGTTTTGCTCGGAGCAGTGCAGACAACGCAATTATCAGCAAATTCTTTGCTTATCGAAGCAAAAACAGTATGCTTATGGCCGGACATTATTAAATCGCAGTGAATTTCGTCTGAAACAATAATAATATCGTTCTTCAAACAAATTTCGCCGGTTTTAATTAATTCGTCCCTAGTCCAGACTCTTCCGCAGGGATTATGAGGACTGCATAAAATTAATAATTTAGTGTCCGGATCGGCGGCTTTGCGCTCTAAATCTTCAAAATCAATTTCGTATCGTTTGCCCGTGTTAATTAAAGGATTGTCGATAAGTTTTCTATTTTGATTTTTTATTGCGCTGTACATCGGATAATAAACCGGAGTGTTTAAGATAACTCCCTCGCCCTCGTCAGTGAAAGCCCGTACAGCCATGAAAAAAGCATCAACAACACCGTGAGACGGCAAAATCCATTCCGGCTTTGCGTCCCAGCCGTGCCGGGTCTTAAACCATTCACAGACCGCCGCTAAATATTTTTCAGTCGGTGCTGAATATCCTAAAATTGAAGTGTCGAGCTCATGTTTTATAGCCTCGACAATTTCAGGAGCTGTAACAAATTCCATATCTGCAACGGAGAACGGAATAATATCTTGACTTTCATTTACTCCGTGTGCGGCCATTTCGTCCCATTTGAAAGAGCCCGTGTTGTAACGTTTAATTACGGTTTCAAAATCGTATTTCATGAAAAAATTTTCTCCTTAAATAAATAAAAATAATTCTATCAGTTATAGCAAAAAACTTGAAAGGCGGAAAAAATTTTATATAATTTTCAGAAATATATCTTTTATGAATGAGAGGGTTTATTAATATTATGTCAATCTCCGGAAATATAAGAACGTTTAGAAAAAAAGCAGGAATAACTCAAATAGATCTCGCTAATCAGCTTGGAATTTCAATCGCAACTTTAAGACGCTGGGAGGCCGGAGAAACTGCTCCGACAGGTTTGAAAATTCCTGAACTCGCTAAAATTTTGGGTGTTACTCCCGAAGATATTGTAGCGGCGACACCCAAACAGGTTTTTATTGCAAATTCTGAAGGTGTAGAAGGCCGTTGGGAAATCGCCCGCACTGTAGAGAATGGTTTTTCAGCCGGAATGGGGATCGGTACAGGTAAAACAGAAAAATTAGTTTTCGAGAACGGCGGCACAAGAATAGAACTTCCTCCGACTGAAAAAGGCTACGAAATTTTTAATAAACTCGTTGAAAATCTGCTTCAGAAAAATAAATAGGATTTAGGAATTTTAGTTCTTAAACCCTGATTTTCACTTTCTGCTTCCTAATTCCTACTTGATTTATAGTTTAGTGTTATCATAGCTAAAAAATTTAAGGAGAAATGAAAACTTTTTATGAATGATTTTTATTCTTACGGACTTAGAAAAGAATTATTAAACGCTCTCGAAGAACACGGCTTTGAAACTCCTATGGACGTTCAAGACCGGGTTTTGTCGCTCGAAGAAGGCTGGCACGATGATTTAATAGTAAGAGCAAGAACAGGCTCGGGAAAAACTTTAGCATTTTTGCTTCCTCTGCTTCAGGAAATGAAAATCGGTGAACGCGACCCGAAAATTTTAGTTTTAGCTCCGACCCGCGAACTTGCTCAGCAGACTGCTGACGAAGCTGAATTTTTAGGAAAATTTTTACACGTTTCTGTTGCGTCTCTTGTCGGAGGTATGGATATTTATCCTCAGCTTAGAACTCTCAAGCACGGCGCGGCAATAATAGCAGGAACTCCCGGACGTGTAAGGGATCACATTCAGCGCGGTTCTCTCGTTACTGAAAATATTGAAAGCGTTGTCTTAGACGAGGGCGATTTAATGCTCGATATGGGCTTCAGAGAAGAACTTGAAGACATTTTGAACGCTATACCCGAAGGCCGGCGATGGCTTTTTTCCGCGACTATGCCGGACGAAGTTAGAGCCTTAGCCGATAAATATCTCGACGAACCTTTAATGCTTTCAATCGATGAAGAGGGCGAACAGCATGAAGATATTTTGCATAGAGTTTATAAAATTCCTTCAAAAAAACGTTTCGAGGGTCTTGTAGATATTTTGCTATGGGAACACCCTTCGAGGAGTCTTGTTTTCTGCCACACTAAAATGGAATCAATCGAAATTGCTCAAAGATTACAGGATCACGG
>CAMVMK010000076.1 GCA_947168585.1 uncultured Fretibacterium sp. | reverse complement strand
CAGCTAAATAAATACCCCAGCCGTAGGCCTGCGCACCCTCGCCCGTTCCGATTTTATCTAAATCGAATTTATTCCCTTCAAGTTCATGGCGCGTCCCGTGAAAACCAGTCTGATTATAAATTTCTCTCTCGCCGTTGACATCATCAAAAAGAGATACTATATTATTTATATTACTCTGCTGTTCAGCGTTAATTTCGGAGCTTCCCTGATTTTGAGCATATCCGAATGGGAAAGACAGACTGCTGTCAGGGGCAGTAACGGGGGATTCGCTCCTCGTAAAGAGTAATTGTTTATTATCTATATAATCTCTCCTTACGATACCAGCGTCTTTTACTCTATAAATTCCGTCTTCATCTTGTGTAAGCTGTACGATAGATTTAGCTAATTTGTTTTGTTCATAGTTACCCTTAACGGATAAAATAACAGAATTATCATATCCCTTAGTTATGAAGTTAAAATTATTCAAAACGTCAAGCAATAATTCTTTTGCGCTTTCATAACCGTTGTCTCTGATTTCTTCTCCGTGCTTGTCTTCTATATATCTAAGCACATTAACATTAGCTTGAATGGCTCCTGCCGGAAAACCTTTATTATTCATTTCTGGAATAAATCCCAAATTAGGTGATCCGTCCGGCGTTATTACCATTTCATGACCATCGGCTTCTTCAATCGTTCTTCCGGATTCTGTCCTTAATTCTTCAGGATTAAACGGCAATCTTAACCCGTTTATTAATCCGTCCCCGTTTCGTCCCGTTGCTTGATTATGGCTTTCTCTAACTCCTAAATTATCATTGCCGCCGACTTTCTTAGCCGTGATATTCATAACCTGCTGAATACTTACATTCGGATATTGCTCGCTCATTCTGATAGCCGCAATTCCCGCCATAGTTGATAAAATTTCGGCCTCGTTCTCATCTCGTCCGGCGTCTATAAATTCCTGTTTCAAGCGGTCTTTTTCTTTCTTGACCTCTGAATTTTCCGCTACTGCTTGAATTTTCTCTTGAAATTTCCTTGCAAGCTGCTCCCTTACCGTTACGCCTTGAACACCCTCACGAATAACGCCGCTTAAAGTTTCGGCCTCTTCGGGATTTTCGGACGCAAATTTATCCCACGTGCTTTTTCTGACGGCGATCTCATCGTTATTTTCTTCTCCGCTTTGTTCTTCTTGATTTTCTTCATTTGTATTTTCTCCCTCATTAGTTACGGGTTCAGAGTTTTCAGAGTTTTTCTCGCTGATATTGTTTTCTAACTCCTCACTGTTTTTAACGACTTCATCATTTTCATTAACAAATTCTTCTTCTTGAATGTCGAGTGCCTTAGCTATTTCCGGCGTGATTTTTGATTTAGGAATAAATACAATCGGGTCTTCTCCTGCAACGTCATCAAGGCTGATTTCGCCTTTTTCAATCTTTCTCGATACGTCCGCCATTTCTTTGACGCTTTCATCTAAAACTTGATTAATCTTGCTTTCAAGTCTTGCTGACGGCGTAAATCTTCTAAGCTGTCTAAATCCTGCTCCCGCTCCTAATCCAAAAATAGAATAAATTACACTGTCTACAGCTCCGGCCTTTGTAGCTTCTTTTAATCTCTTTTGGCTTAAATATGAGTTCGGGTCATCATCTAATGCCTCAATCTGGAATTTCTCCTGCTGATATTCTTCGTTGCCTTCAATAATTCCCTCTCCGATAGTCGGCACAATAAAACTGATAGCTCCGCGTCCCAGTGATTTTAATATTCCTCCGCCGGGTAATAATTCACCTGCTAAATGTCCGAGTATCCCCTGCGTTCCGAATAAAAGATAATCGCCGCCGTAGTTTGACACTGGCAAAAATAACAAGTTATTTCTGTTTACAATTCCCGTTTTTACTAATGCTTTTTCTATATCCGCTTTAGTTACTATTCCGCCTTTTACACCTTCACGCAATGCCTGCATAAAAGCATTTCCGGCCTTTAATTCCATGCCTAATTTACGCTGAAATATCTCTTGTAATGCTCCGCCCGCTTCAGTTCCGGCCTCGTCAAACGTGTTATATACTGACGTTGCCATGCCTCCTATCGGGCCTCCTAATATCCAGCCCGCTGCACTGGTGATAGCTGATTTAATTGTAAATCCGCCGTTTCTGATTGCCTCTAAAATTGCAGCTCCGATAACACTGTCCGGCGGTCGGGTTTTGTCCGTCTTGAAAACGTCCGCTAAATTCTGCTGCCAATCCGCAAACCATAAATTAATAGGAGCGTCTAATTTTTTATCTTCCGTTCCGAGTATAAGCCTGTTGACTGCGCTTGTAAGCCCCTTAGCTTGTTCTTCAGGAAGTCCCGATTTAGCAGCATTTTCTTCTACCCATTTAACAGTTTTTGTATCAGGATTATAAATTGCTTGTGCTGCCTGCTCCGTGTTCTTCCATGCCTGCCCCTCTAACACTTGCGCCGCGCTGTCTGACCATGCCGCCATAAACTGCATAAAAGCCCCGCGTCTCTTCCCTGCTGCTTCTTCTGCTCTTTGCATGAGTTCTTTATTATCACGGTTAGCTAATAAAAATCCCGGATCAATCCCGCTCTCTTTAGCTGTTTTTACTATATCGCGGACTTTTCCCTCGCTCATGTCGTATTTGTAAATTTCAACGTAGGCATTATCTTTTTGCGCTTCCATAGCGTCCCAGAATTTTCCCCGCGTTTCGTCCGTTCTTCCTAAATACTCATTAACTATTGCGGGGTCGAATTTCGCAAGTGCTTTAGTTTCAGCGAGTGCTAATTTCTTTCGGATTGTATTTCTGTTTTCTCCGGCTTGAACTTTCTCCGTGATTTTGTCCGCAAGTTTCGGATATTGTAAAGTCATAGTCTCCGGCGGCTTATAGTCCGGCTTGTATTCTTCCGGCATTTCAACCTGCCCTTGATTGAGGCTCTCTCTAAAAAATTCGTTGCTCCCTGTTCCTAACATTCCCATTCTAAAAAATTCACTCCTTACTAAAAATTAAAAATCGTATCTAATTCCGCAAATATGTCTTCTTTGCTCATTTCGCCCGTTAATTTCGGCTTCGGTGCAGCTTTTTGTGTATTCGTCTTTATGCCTTTTAATTTGTTGTAAATCCCCATAACCTTTTTTATATAATTTTTTGTCTCGTCCGGCTTGTTGCCTTTTGCGACATTACCGGGTCCGGCGTTATACCCCCAAAGTGCTTTTTGAACATCTCCGCCGTATTGCTTCAATAATTGTCCTAAATACTTAACTCCTCCGTTTATATTCTGTTCGGGGTCTAAGCTGTCTGTAACTCCTAAACTTGCCGCCGTATCAGGCATTAACTGCATTAAACCTTGTGCGCCTTTCCCCGATTCCGCTTTTGAATTGCCTTGACTTTCTACTTGAATTACAGCTTTTACTAAATCAGCGTCCACTCCGTTAGCTTGCGCTGCTTTTTCTACCATTGGCGAAACATTCTTGACCGCTTCATTTATTCCTTGTCCGCCGCTGTTAGTATTGTTTCCGGAGTTCCATTTTTCAGGGTCTACATATTTCCCGTCTACTTTGATTTTTAAGTCCATATGCGCCCCTGTTGAGTGTCCTGTATTTCCGACATTGCCTATAATATCTCCGGCGTTGACCGTGTCGCCCTCTTTAATTGTTATGCTGTTGTCCTGCATGTGGCTTATTTGGGCTTCTATCTTTTCTCCGTCAGCATTTACACCCGTTAATATTACATAATTCCCAGCCGTCTTTGAGCCCGTTCTTACTTTGGATACAGTCATAACCGTCCCGAAATTCGCGCTTTTTATCGGTGTTCCTTCCGGTGCTGCTACGTCAATCCCGTTGTGCTGCCCGTTTCTGTAAGCTCTCCAATCTGAAAATCTGCTTGTTATTCTTCCGCCTTCTACCATGCTGACCGGCGAAAATTCTCCCCCTAATCCCTCATTATTTAGGCTTGCTGCTTCCTCTTCGCTTAACAGTCCTATATCATCGTATAAATCGCTCCAATAGCTTTCATCATTTAGTGATATATCCCGCGTTTTGTTGCTTGGATCGTCATTAGTATACTCAAGGAATTTATAATCTAATACCTTGTCTAACAGTTCTTTTTGTCGAGGTGTCGTAAAAGCACTATATAAATTAGGTTCTAATGAAACATTATCACGTTTGGTTGCGTTAAATATAGTTTGTGATAATATCCTCTTGTATAATTCCTCTAATTTCTTAACATAATCTTTGTCATATTCATTGCTTAATACAGTCGCGGCTTGTTCTGTAAAAGCCGTCAAAGCCGGTAGCTTATCCTCTTCATTTATAATTTCGTGCGTTGCTCTTAAGTCCTCTAAAGTCCTTTTTAGCATGGTTTCAGCGTTAGAAAATGCTGCTTTGTGTACATCTTTAATATTTTTTAATTTCCGTTTAGTTACGTCAATATCCTGCTTAGTAATTAGTCCGCGTTCGTAAGCGTGCTCAAATTCACGTGCATATTCATCATCTCCGCTGCCGTTGAGATAACTTGATATAATCATTGCTAATTCTAATTTTCTTTCTGTTTCTGTTATCCCTTTTTCCCTCATTACGGCAATATCGAGCTCATTTTGTGTTAATCCCGGATTTTTCTCTAAAATTCTCTTTTCGACATTTGCACGCTTAAAAATCGTCTCTTGAGCCCGTTCAATCTTTTGTGCGCTGTCGTAGCTTATTGTCCCGTTTGCTACAGCCTGCCTCAATGCTTCACTTGAATATCTCTTGTGATTTACATATATGTTATTTAATATTGTGTTTTCTGTTGCTTCTTGCTGCTGCTTTAATGCCTTAGTTTGGTCTACTTCTTCAACGGCAATTTCTCTAATTCTTGTCTTGTAAGCTGATACTATTCTCTCTTCACGTTCTCCGCTGAATTTCTCCCTAATAGCTTTTATACCTTCTTGTTCGCTTCCTTGCGGATATTGTAATACTAATTTATCTACAGCCGATTGAACATGATACCCCTCTAATGCGTGCTCTATTCTGACTTTGCTCTCTGCTGAAAAACTTTTTTTATTTTCCTTGTAAAATTTATCAGCCGCCGCCGGGTCTTGATTGAAGATAGTATTAAAACGTGCTGCTGCTACGTCATTTTCAAGTCCTGCTAATGCCTGCTTCCTAAGTTCTGGGCTTGAATATCTATGCTCTAATTCGAGCGCGTCCGTCATATTCTGCTTGGTGAACTCTACAAATTTCTCATCATAAGGATTTAAGCCTATTTCGTTAAGCCCGTTTTGATATGCTGCTCTCGCCTGTTCAGTTTGGTATTTTCTCATCTGAGCAGCTTCAAAGCGTGAATTTTGCTCGCCTTTTTGAACGATATAATCACGCGCCATTTTGCGGAAATTAGCCTTTGAACGTTCGCTTTTCAATCCCTTAACATACTCTTCTCCGCGTTCTCTGAGCCACGTATCAGCCTCATTAAAAACTCCTTCAGACTGACCGCCGAGCCTTGTGTTGTAAATTCCTTTATCGGGGTTATCGTGGTAATCTATGCTGTCGGCTTTGAATTTGTTAAATGCTTCGAGCGTCCTCGCGTCTTCGTTATCATTTTGCATTTGCTGAATTTTTAGTGCTAATCCTTTTGCAAGTCCTGCCGCTCCTGCTCCGTAATCTCCGGCCGGTGTTATCGCGCTGACTTCACCGCCTCTTAAAGGATTTATGCTCTGTTGCCTCTCATAAACCGGTACCCTCATTTATTATTCACTCTCCTAATTGTCCAATGATATATTTTTCTCGTTCGCTGAGTTTCCAGCATATTTTTTTTTCTTCTTCTTTTCCCCGTTCTGCTGCGAGCCGTTCTGCTGCTTTCTCTTTGGAAATCAAAAATCCGGGTGGTGGCACAAAATGATTTTTTAAGTTAAAATATTTCTAAAGTGTGGCATATGTGAAAGTGAAATGTGTTGATTGCGGAAGTACAGAAGTTATAA
>CAMVMK010000075.1 GCA_947168585.1 uncultured Fretibacterium sp. | reverse complement strand
ATTTGTTGTTGATACTAGAATCCCCCGCCTTTAGGCGTGGGGAGTATGTCAAGCGGTTGCAAAGCAATACGGCTTCTGGATCGTAAAAGAATACCGCGAGGCTTATAAAATGTTTTGCTGTTCAGGGATTTTATTTAATCATGAAAGTGAAAGGCGCGGAGAAACTTTTGTAACAAGAAAAATCACTCTCGCCGCTGCTCGAATAGCTCAAGGAAAACAGGAAAAATTATATTTAGGCAATTTAGACTCGCTCCGAGATTGGGGCTATGCTAAAGATTATGTAGAATGTATGTGGCTGATATTACAGCATGACAAGCCTGATGATTTTGTAATTGCTACGGGCGTTCAGCACAGCGTCAGGGAATTTGCTGCGCTGGCTTTTCATTATGCCGGAATTGAAATTGAATGGCACGGCAATGGCATTGACGAAAAAGGAATTGACAAAAAAACAGGAAAAATTTTAATTGAGGTCAGTCCGGATTTTTACAGGCCTACAGATGTTATAAATCTTTTAGGAGATCCGTCGAAGGCAAAGCATGAATTAGGCTGGAACCCAACGAAAACTTCTTTTGAAGAACTTGTAAAACTCATGACTGAACACGACATGAAAAAAGTTGCAGTCGAACGAGCCGAAGAAAATATTAAGACTAACTTAGCTGAATATCTCGAGAAAGGCTTAGTGAAATAAAGAATCATGGAAAAAAATTCAAAAATTTTTATAGCCGGGCGTGGCGGTCAAGTAGGTTCAGCTATAGAAAGAAAATTTAGAGCTGAAGGTTTTGAAAATATTATCGGTCTGAGTTCAAAAGAATTAGACTTGCGCGAACAAAATTTAACACGTGAATATTTTGAAAAAGAACGCCCGGAATATGTTATTCTTGCGGCGGCTAAAGTCGGCGGAATTATGGCAAATATTCAAGCTCCGGCAGAATTTTTATATGATAACTTGGCCATTCAAAATAATATTATCGAGTGTTCGAGAATTTACGGTGTAAAAAAACTTTTATTTTTAGCTTCGTCCTGTATTTATCCGAGATTATCTCCTCAGCCAATGAAAGAAGATTATTTAATGGACGGAAAATTAGAGCCGACAAATGAAGGCTACGCAGTTGCAAAAATCGCCGGGCTGAAAATGTGTCAATATTATAATCAACAATACGGAACAGATTTTATAAGCGTTATGCCGTGTAATATTTACGGATACGGTGATAATTTTAGTCCTGAAAAATCTCATGTTGCTGCGGCTTTAATTAGAAAAGTTTATGACGCTAAAATTAATCACTCAAAAAAAATTCCGATGTGGGGGACAGGTTCAGCGCGCCGTGAATTAATGTTCGTTGATGATCTTGCTGATGCCTGTTTCTTTTTATCTGATGCCTGTTTCTTTTTATTTAATAATTACTCAGGCAATGAATTTTTTAATGTCGGCACGGGCATTGACGTAAGCATAAAAGAATTAGTTGAAATTATCATGGACATTGAAAATTATCACGCCGAACTTGATTTTGATGTATCAAAACCTGACGGAATGCCTCAAAAATTAATGGATGTTTCAAGATTATTGCAAACCGGCTGGAAAGCAAAAATTAATTTGCATGAAGGTCTCGAAAAAACTTATAAATATTTTCTTGATGTTATATTGCCGCAAGAAAAATCAGAGAAAAAATCACAAATAAACTGCAACAAAAAAGAAGGTAATTTAATGACTTATAGTCTTTCTAATGATACTTGGGACTCAGCTGAAATAAACGCTGCCCACAATGTAATTAATTCACGGTATTTCACAATGGGCTCAAATGTCAAGCAATACGAGAAAGATTTTGCCGCAAAATTCGGAGCAAAATACGCAGTAATGTCAAATTCAGGTTCATCGGCAAATCTTTTAATGATGTCTGCACTTTTATATTCCGGACGAATGAAGACCGGCGATGAAGTTTTAGTTACCGCCGTATCTTGGAGCACTACGTATTTCCCGATTTCTCAGATGGGTTTTAAGCTGCGTTTTGTTGATATAAATCCTGAGACTCTTAACATTGACGTTGATGCACTCGAAGCTGCAATCACGCCGGATACTAAAGCAGTAATGCTCGTAAATCTTTTAGGAAATCCCAACGAATTTGATAGAATTCAAAAAATTTGCGGCGAACATAATTTAATTATGCTTGAAGATAACTGCGAATCTATGGGGGCAACTTTCGGAGGCAAATATGCCGGGACTTTTGGATTAATCGGGTCTTTTTCGACATATTTTTCTCATCATCTCTGCACAATGGAGGGCGGAATGAATTTGACTAATGATGAAGAGCTTTATCATTATATGCTTTCAATACGTTCGCACGGCTGGACTCGTCATCTTCCTGAAAATTCGCCTATTTATAAAAAATCAGATGATCCTTTTTACGAAAGTTTTAATTTCATTATGCCCGGTTTTAATCTCAGACCTTTAGAAATAGAAGCAGCTGTCGGAATTGAACAGTTAAAAAAACTTGATGATTTTATCGGACAACGCAGAGAAAACGCTAAATTTTTTCGAGAGCGTCTTTTGACAGAAACTCCATTCCGCACTCAAAAAGAAACGGGAAAATCTTCATGGTTCGGTTTTGCTGTAATTTTACCGGAAGAAATGAAAGGGAAACGCGATTTAATTACAAAATCGTTAAGGTCGGCGGATATTGAAGTTCGTCCTATTGTTGCGGGAAATTTTGCACGCCAAAAAGCCCTGAAGTTCCTTGACCACACAATTCATGGCACATTAACAAATGCTGATTACATTCACGATAACGGTTTTTTTGTAGGCAATCACTCAATCGAGATGAAAAATAATATTGGTTTATTAATCGATATTTTGAAAAGGGGGGGGGTACACGGCTCTGTAAAGTTAGAATATACAAGGCTGTTGCTTACTCTTATAATTTTTATAACAGCAGTTGGAAGGAGGCAGCGTAATGTTTCCTTCCAGTAAAATTTTTGTAGCCGGTCATCGCGGAATGGTGGGCAGTGCAATTTTAAGAGCACTTAAACGTCAAGGCTATTCAAATTTTGTCTTAAGAACACACAGCGAACTCGATTTAACACGGCAGGATCAAGTCGAAAAATTTTTTGAGAGCGAAAAGCCCGAATATGTTTTCTTAGCGGCGGCCAAAGTCGGCGGCATTGTCGCTAATTCTTCTGCCTTAGCTGATTTCATGTACGAAAATATGATAATGGAAATGAATGTTATTAATAGCGCGTGGCGTAACGGTGTCAAAAAATTAGAATTTTTAGGCTCGTCCTGCATTTATCCAAGAATGGCTCATCAGCCGATGAAAGAAAATTGTTTATTAACGAGCGAACTCGAAAAAACTAACGAAGCCTACGCCCTCGCTAAAATTTCAGGCTTAAAATACTGTGAATTTCTTAATCGACAATACGGTACGGATTATATTTCTGTAATGCCTACAAATCTTTACGGGCCAAACGATAATTATCACCCGACTAATTCTCATGTTCTTCCGGCCTTAATCAGGAAATTTCATGAAGCAAAAATAAACGGCCTCGAAAAAGTAACGTGCTGGGGAGACGGCTCGCCTCTTCGAGAATTTTTATATGTCGATGATTTAGCAGAGTTATGCGTGTTTTTAATGAATAATTATTCCGGCAACGAGACAGTAAACGCCGGAACAGGCAAAGAAATTACTATAAAAAATTTAGCTGAGTTAGTCGCTGAAATAATAGGCTATAAAGGCAAAATCGAATGGGACACGACAAAACCTAACGGAACTCCGAGAAAATTATTAGACGTAAGCAAAGCCGAAAAATTAGGCTGGCATTATAAAACTGAATTAAAAGACGGAATTAAACTCGCTTACAAAGACTTTATAAAGGCAATTAGGAATTCGGAATTAAAAAAATAATTACGCATTATAGTAATTTCAGTTAAAAAACATAACCCCCTGCCTGCAGACGAGAGGGGGCTTACTGTTATTTTTATATAAAACAAGTGAAAGAATTTAATACGTTTAGAAATGAAGATTATTTATTATACTTTTCAACATCAAGCAGTCCGAAATTGTGCGTAACAATTATAGACGATACGACATCTTCAAAAGAATTTATAACGGCTATGAAAATATCAAGTACAGCATCTATAGCAATAATATATGCTATTGCTTCTGCCGGAATGTTTAATTGTATCAACATAACTGTAAACGCTACATATGAACTTCCAGGTATACCTGTTGTAGTAAGCGGAAGTATAAAAGCAGAAAACAAAAGAGAAATTAATGCCGTAAAGGATACATCAATCCCATAAAGCTGTGCCATAAATAATGCAGTAACAGCTCTGTAAAATATACTGCCGTTCTTTGAAAAAACTACGCCCAGCGGAAGAGAGAACGAATAAATTTTTTGCGGCACACCCAAAGTATCTGCGGCTTTCATGTTTTCAACCAGAGACAGGCCGCTCGAAGTTGTAGCTAATAAATGAGCCATAGCAGGAATGTATTTTGATATAAATTTTCTTACGCTGAGCCCCACGATTTTTAATCTTACACAATCAATTAACATCAGGCAAAGTAAACCGCTCCAAGCTAATACAATGATACCCGCAAGCGAAAACAATAATTTAGTTCCTAACATTAAAACAACTGACCATATAGAACAAAGAACAGCAATAGGAACAAATTTCGTCAACATTTCAGCCATTTTTCTGAACAGTTGATCCCAAGAATTAAAAGAATCCCTAAGAAATTTTGAGTAATCACCAAGCGACCCTAACGCAAGACCGCACATTATGCCGAGAAAAATTAACTGCATCATGTCAGATTTTAAGAAAGGGTTGATAAAATTTGACGGGAATATATTTATTATTACATCTTTTATTGTATTTAACTCTCCTACTGCCTGTACTGTTGAGGGATTATCAGGGATAACCTGCGAAAAACATATGCCGGTATATTGCGATGCGCAAAATAATGCCCCTGCAAAAATACATGCTACAATTTCCATAAATATAAAACGCATCATTATCTGTCCGCCGATTTTCCCTAACTCTGCAAGACCTTTTAACTGCGAGACACTGTTTACTATTGCAAAGAAAACAAGCGGAGCTACAACTATTTTCAAAGTGTTCATGAAAATATCACGAATAGGCTTCAAAATATTTTCGTTGAGGAACATGTTTATATTATCCGGGACAAAATACCTGCAGATTATTCCGAGAACAATAGCAATAAAAATAGCTCCTACTGTTTTATAAAAGAAAGAATATGGAGATTTAACCGCTTCAATTTTTATGAAGTTAACGCCTTTACTGTGCTTATATTTAATTTTGCTGCCGAAATGTCCTAACAATAAATTTTGTATCGTGTCTTTAACTTCATCATCTTCTTCAGAAAAATCAACCGGAGATTTATCTATAGAAAAAGCAAATTCATTGCCTGGGACAACAATTTCAATTCCCGTAGTACCAAGAAATTTGTGTACAGATACTTTCACCGTATGAGAATTTTTTGAATCTTCAGCGTGGTCTAAGAGTTTAACGAGACTCTCTTCAAACATCAACATAATGTGATTCTTTTCTTTTAATTCCATACGGAAATTTTCAAGGGCATTTTGAGCGTATTGTAAAATTTCAGCTATATCTGAATTTTTTTCATTTGAATTGATTGTGAATTTTTTAACCATGATATTATTTGAATGTAAATAAAAATTTTTAGTTTTTTAGTTGTCTTTGAAAATCATGTGAACTTTCTTCCCGTTCATAGTACGGTTTCAGGAACATTATGCTGTAAGTCTGTGCTTCCCTCAACAACAGAAGCTAAAGCAGAATACGACGATAACAAAACAAACAATAACGAAAACGGCAAAAGACCGAACTTTTTCATTCTGTAAAACCTGCTTTCTTAAAATAAAGTTGAAAAATTTGATAACTTATAAACTTATATCAAAAAACTTGACATACTCCCCATGCCTAAAGGCAGGGGATTCTAGTATCCACAACAACT
>CAMVMK010000074.1 GCA_947168585.1 uncultured Fretibacterium sp. | reverse complement strand
ATGTTAATTATTCAGTGTTTTTACTATATACATTTTTTAAGTTTTTTAGCTATAAAACCCGAAAATTATTGAGAAAAGAATATCAAAAACTGAATAACAGAAAACTTGACGCAGCAAATAAAATCGTCCACGAACTTCTTGAGCATGAAAAAGTCTATATGCAGGACGAAAATATAAAAGGCTGGCATAAGGGACTTTTCGGCCGGACTGTTCAACATTCAGTGTTAGGGCTTGTAAAAATTAAATTATTGAAAAATGAAAGAGTCGTAGTTTTGTCAAAAAATATTGCTACGACAAAAAAGTGTCCGAACTGCGGAAAAATAAATAAAAATATAACTCTTGCAGACAGAAAATTTGAATGTGAATGCGGGTATATGGAAGACCGGGATATTCATGCAGCAAGAAATATGATTCTGTTGTCAGAAGAAAATACCTGTGGGACGCAGGGAATTAACGCCTTTGGAGAGGACGTAAGACCACCCTGCCTGTCAATAGACACGGTTATGGCGGGCAGACCTCGATGAATTAGGAAGCTCCCGCTTCTATAAGCGGGAGTAGTTCACAAGGAGCTTAATTATAACATGAAAATAAACATTCAATCTTTTAGAAAATTTTATAACGTTATTGCTCTCGATACGGCACTTCGTGGGGCAGCACTCAAACTCTATCTTGTTTTGAACGCTCTCGCTGACTTGCGAACACGTCAAGTTACCATGTTCATTAAAACACTTGCTGAGAATGCAGGCATGAGTCCCCGACACGTACGCAGATGTCTTGCGGTCCTCATAGATTTGGGACTTGTTGAACGTATTCTTAGAATAGAAAAAAGGAGACGAACAGGAATTATGGAAATTAAAAACAGAAATCAAAAATTAGACAACACTGACGAACAGAATTTTTCTGTCCGTCAGTCTAAAAACGCTCTGCAACAGGACGAATTTGCGTTCGCCGTGTTAGTGAATGTGTTAGAAAAAAACAAAACGGAAAATTTTATGATAAAATCTTCCACAGAAAATAAAATATTTATAAGGAGCTTAATTATAACATGAAAATAAACATTCAATCTTTTAGAAAACTTTATAGCGTTATGGCTCTCGATCAGGCACTTCGTGGGGCAGCACTCAAGCTCTATCTTGTTTTGAACGCTCTCGCTGACTTGCAAACACGTCAAGTTAAAATGTTCATTAAAACACTTGCTGAGCATGCAGGCATGAGTCCCCGACACGTACGCAGATGTCTTGCGGTCCTCATAGATTTGGGACTTGTTGAACGTATTCTTAGAATAGAAAAAAGGAGACGAACAGGAATTATGGAAATTAAAAACAGAAATCAAAAATTAGACAACACTGACGAACAGAATTTTTCTGTCCGTCAGTCTAAAAGTGCTCTGAAACAGGACGAATTTACGTTCGCCGTGTTAGTAAATGTGTTAGAAAAAAACAAAACGGAAAATTTTATGATAAAATCTTCCATAGATAAAATATTATAAAAGGAGTTTAAGTATACCATGAAAATGCAATCTTTCAGAAAAATTTATAACGTTATGGCTCTCGATCAGGCACTGCGTGGGGCAGCACTCAAGCTCTATCTTGTTTTGAACGCTCTCGCTGACTTGCAAACACGTCAAGTTAAAATGTTCATTAAAACACTTGCTGAGCATGCAGGCATGAGTCCCCGACACGTACGCAGATGTCTTGCGGTCCTCATAGATTTGGGACTTGTTGAACGTATTCTTAGAATAGAAAAAAGGAGACGAACAGGAATTATGGAAATTAAAAACAGAAATCAAAAATTAGACAACACTGACGAACAGAATTTTTCTGTCCGTCAGTCTAAAAGTGCTCTGAAACAGGACGAATTTACGTTCGCCGTGTTAGTGAATGTATTAGAAAAAAACAAAACGGAAAATTTTATGATAAAATCTCCCGCAGAAAATCAAATCAATTTAGGAGTGTAATTATAACATGAAAACGAACATTCAATCTTTCAGAAAACTTTATAACGTTATGGCTCTCGATCAGGCACTGCGTGGGGCAGCACTCAAACTCTATCTTGTTTTGAACGCTCTAGCTGACTTGCAAACACGTCAAGTTAAAATGTTCATTAAAACACTTGCTGAGCATGCAGGCATGAGTCCCCGACACGTACGCAGATGTCTTGCGGTCCTCATAGATTTGGGACTTGTTGAACGTATTCTTAGAATAGAAAAAAGGAGACGAACAGGAATTATGGAAATTAAAAACAGAAATCAAAAATTAGACAACACTGACGAACAGAATTTTTCTGTCCGTCAGTCTAAAAGTGCTCTGAAACAGGACGAATTTACGTTCGCCGTGTTAGCAAATATATTAGAAAAAAATAAAACGGAAAATTTTATGATAAAATCTTCCATATAAAACAAAATAAATTAAGGAGTGTAATTATAACATGAAAATAGAAAGTTTCAGAAAAGTTTATAACGTTATGGCTCTCGATCAGGCACTGCGTGGGGCAGCACTCAAACTCTATCTTGTTTTGAACGCTCTAGCTGACTTGCAAACACGTCAAGTTACCATGTTCATTAAAACACTTGCTGAGAATGCAGGCATGAGTCCCCGACACGTACGCAGATGTCTTGCGGTCCTCATAGATTTGGGACTTGTTGAACGTATTCTTAGGAAATCGAAGCATGATCCCAAAATGAATCTCGCAAGCATTTTTAGAGTTCATGATCTTGATGCTGAACGCTACGGCGGTTTTCTTGATGTTCTGCCTCAGAACTGTCAAGACAGTCAGCACCTACTGACAAGCATGTCCGTACCTACTGACAAGGATGGCCGGCAAAAAATTAAAGAGGGTTTTGAAAAAGACTCTATAAAAGAAAATAATAACAACTTCGATGAAAATATTTTTCAAGAAGAAAAAAATATCGAGCATTTTGAATCAGTTGAACGTGTTCACGAAGTAGAAGAAAAAAACACTGACAAAACGAACGCGTCTGTCAATGTTTCTAAAAATGTCCCTGACGTTTTTCTTGAAACTGTCGAATACCTGTTCAAAAATACAGGCCGGACAAGGTTATATGACTCCGAACTTGAAATTCTGAGAACCCTTTCTCATGAAAACGAACTTCAGAAAGTCAAGAAACTTCTTGAAAAACTCATCGATGAAGCTGTCGAACGTTTCACAAGAAAGGGTAAACCTTTGAAAAACGTTACGATTAATTATCTTGCAAAAGCCTTAGAAAATCAACTTCACTCAAAAAAGACTCAAGAGGATTCTCAAAACGACAGCCGGACGAAAACAAAAACGCTTAGAAGCCCTAAAAATACTGCGCCTAAGAAGACTGAAACAAAGCAGTCTGACGCAGAACCGGAAATTAAGCCGGAATTAACTATGTCTGTTGAAGAAGCTAAAACAGTTATTGCTGATTACGCTCAAAATAAGAAGCAGCATGAATCTTTGCCGACAGCACTTCTTGAACTTTTCGAGAAAATTCAGGTTAAAAATAACGAATGCGCTGATAAGTCCGAACAATTAACGCTGGAAGACTATCTTCACTTGAGTTTTCCTGAAGCCGAAGACGAAGAACTCCATAGAGATTATTATGGAAACATTCACGAAAATTACGATGATTTTCCAAGATCTCAGTTATTAGAAGACGCATTCAAAATTGATTATGCTTGTGCGGTCTGCAATGATCCGCATAACTGCAAATTGCCGATAAAGTACAGACAGAACAGAAAAAATCGCCCGGTTACAAAAATGACGCTCTCAAAAGACTTCGATGGAAAATTTCTTGAAGCCTATTGCAACGGCTGTATCAAGTGCAAGTACCCCCCTGTCGGAAAAACAAGAGAAGATTATGAATTTGAAGACAGAGTCAAACACAGCGGATTATCTGCTATCTATGTAAATAAAACGTTTGACACTTTTGATCATCAAAATGCTTCTCCTGAACTTGTCGTCGCAAAGGCTCAGGCAATGTTAGCGGCGAAAAATAAATCTAATCTGATTTTGGCAGGAAAGCCTGGAACAGGCAAAACTCATTTAGCTTCAGCCATTGCACTCGAAGCAATGAAAAACGGACAACAGGCGATATTTAAGAGCTTGCCGGAACTTTTGGATCAGCTTTGTTTCGCCTATCAGAATAACACTGATCCTTACGGCTTTATGCTTAAATTTAAGCGTGTACCGTGCCTTGTTCTTGACGACTGGGGCAAAGAAAAAACTACAGACGCCCGTTTAGATTATTTATTCCAAATAATTGATTACAGATATCGCAACGGACTTCAAACGATAATCACAACAAATGCGTTTGACATGGAAGGTCTGAAAAACCGCTGGAACGCTAATAAAATCGAGCCGCTTGTTTCTCGTATCTTAGAGAACGGGCAGTGGGTAACGATTTATTCTTCTGAAAATCACAGGCTGAAAAATTCCCCTAAGCCTGAGGCTCAAGTTCCGCAAGAACCACAGGAACAATCCCAAAAGTCAAAAGAACCGCGGGAAATTACAGTTCCTGAAGTGATGTCTGCCGTTGCTGTTGTTGATGAAGATGATAAGACTGAAAATTTTCCTGACTCTGAACCTGAAACAGACATGATTGTTGCTGAGCCGGAAGCTGAATCACAAGACTACAAAAAATCATCTGATAAACCGCGTAAAATCTCAGAAGTTTTTTTAAAAGTCCAAGCACAAGCACTAGCAGAAAAGAAGCCCGAAAAAAAATCATGGCAAGAAATATCAGAAAGCGCAGAATATAAGGCAATGTCTGAAGCTGACAAAATAACAAAGCAATGGGAATTTTTCAGAGAAACTCCAGACTATGAAAAACTAACTTTATCTGACAAGGTGGCTGTACAAATGGGTTTTTTCATGAGAATAGAAGAAGCAAAGAAACGCGATGCTCAACAGACTACTAAATCAACAGGCTATGTCATTAATGTGCCGCAACATAATGACGGCTTAGATGATGATGATGAGTTGAATTTATGAAAGGTAATATAGTATGAGCAGATAAATATTTTAGCTCTTATGATATTGAAATGTTATGTTCATCTTGTGTCTTTAATACTCTTATATTGACATATAATTAAACTTGAACTTAAAATATACACACGTAAGACATAATATAAAAATATCAAAGGAGTTTTTTCTCATGTCGATTATCACTTTTATAAATGAAAAGGGCGGTGTCGGAAAAACAAGCGTTTGTTTTAATATTGCTTGGGAACTTTCAAAGCGCGGCCGGAAAATTCTTATGATTGACATGGACGGGCAAAAAGCAAATCTTTCATTTTTTGCCGGAGTTAATAAGGACAGCGAAATATCTACTATGCTCGATGTGTTCAAGAAAAATATTGAGATTAAATCAGCGGTTAAAAATCTTAAAGAAAATCTCGATATTGTTCCTGCTGATTCTGGCGTGGCTAATTTAGATATGTCCGCGAAAGTCAGCAAATTCAGAAAAGAACTTGAAACTGTCCGGGCTTCGTACGATTTTATTTTTATTGACGTGAATCCTGCGCCGGGCTGGGGGCATTATCTTTCGTTGTCGATATCTGATTATGCCGTTGTTGTCATGCTTCCTGACATAGCATCGCTCGAAGGCAATAAAGGGATTCTTGAAACTATAGAAGAAATTCAGGAAACTAATAATTCCCAGCTGAAAATTCTCGGCATTGTCTTTAATAAAAATAATAACCGAACTGTTCTTGCGAAGCAGGTTGCTGACGTGGCTAAAAAAATTTCGGTTCAGCATCAAACGAAAATTTTTGAAACTAAAATCAGAAATTCCGTGAGCATGAGCGAAAATTTAATTTCTCATCAGGGCATTACTGATTATGCTCCGTCCAGTGCCGTTGCGGAAGATTTGAGAAATTTAACCGATGAAATTTTGGACGGGGTGAAATAATGTCTGCTTCAAAAAAACTTGACCTTTCATCATTTGAAAGCAAGGAAGACACAAGTTCGACACAAGTTAAACATAATAAATACGCGCAATATTTAGAAAAGGAACTGGCGAAGACTTCAGCCGTTTCAGAAGTTAAGCGTATCAGCATGGCTTTTACTGATAATAATTACGAGTTTATCATCGACGAAACTTCCAAGCTCGGAATTAACTGCACCTATTTTCTGAACTCGCTTATAAGAATTATGGACGTTAATGAAGTTGATAAATATGTGGAGAGCCAGCCGCTCCGAAAAGGCAACAACGCCATTAAACGGAAAGGACATCCGGCGAAACGAATCAATCTGAAATTTCCTTTGGACACGTATCAAAAAATGGCGGACGGTGCAGAAAGAAACGGAACGACCCTGACTCAGTATCTCAATATGATTATTGAGGTTTATAAACTTGATAAGAACAACTAAGGAGTAACTAAAATATATTATAGACACATGATAAGAGTTTTCTTATGAAAAAATGTTTTTATTACGTTTATCATGTGTTTATAATGAGTTTATGAAAATTTTTTTATCGAGGCGGAGGAAAAATTTTTGATGATAAAGCAAGTTAATTTAGACAGTGTCGTCATAATATATTAAGCCACATGAACATCGCGCCTATCTGCA
>CAMVMK010000073.1 GCA_947168585.1 uncultured Fretibacterium sp. | reverse complement strand
TAAAAATTTTTAATAATTTATCATAGATTAGTCATTTTGACGACACTCTCTAAACTCGCTCGGGGCTATAGTTTCTCCGTCAATTCTTGTTTCTACATGCAGATGATAGCCGCCGTTTTTGCCTCGTGAGTTGCCTGTATTCCCTACTCCGCCTATAAAATCTTCTGCTTTTAATGCCTGTCCTGCTCTGACTTTTATAGTGTTATCTCCCATGTGGGCAAATCTGAAGCCTATTTTATGCCCGTTAAGTTCTCCTGATAAATCAACATAATTTCCGTATCCGTCTTTGTCATTAGCTATTTTATCTACAGTAAAATGAATACCGTATAAATCAGGTGTTGTTACCGGCGTATCTTTAGGAGCGGCTATATCGTCTCCGTTGTGATTTTTATTGCCTCTCATGCCAAATCTTGATGATAAAGTCCCCTTGCCTCCGAGTACGTCTACACCTATGTGAGAATTAGCCTTTGCATTAGCTGCCGGATTGACATCGCTTGTCGAAATTCTTTTGCTCTCGTAGATTGATTTTCTTGCGTTTTTAAGTTCTGCTATCTCATTCTCTATTTTGGCTATTTCGTCATCATATTCGCTTGTGCCTGTATTTTCGCCTGTTATACCTTTTGTACGAATATCCGTCTTCATTTGCCAAAATTTATCACGCTGTTCCGTAAGTTCCTTTATTTGCGCGTTTATATTAGCAATGTCTTTATCACTCGTATCTCTTTCTCCAGTACTAATTTTCTTAGTCTCTCCTCGTGAGTTTACAGCCCATTGCCCGCCGTCCTCGCCTTGAATTATGCTGAATATCCGGGATTTTCGCGTGCATATCGCGCTGCCTCTTCCTGATTAGCTATTTGGCGTTCCTGCAAGCTGTAACCTCTGTCCGCGTCCTCGCGCTGCGCCTCGAATTGCCTCATGAAATTAGCTTGCTGCTGCGCGTCTTTGCTTCTGTTGTAATTCATTGTCGCGTCAAATTGTCTGTCTCTGTATAAGTCCGCCGCTGAAGGATTTTCGTATTGATATTGACCCTGAATAGATCTAAGCACGCTGTCGGGGACATATCCGCCCGCCGCCCCTATTTGAGCCTCGTTCAAACGGTCTTTATCACTTTGGGCATTTTTGATAGCGTCTAAAGCAGCCTGCTTCTTAGCTTCTTGATTTTGCTGCTCCATGCCTTGATAGTACGGTGTCATATACTGTTCTACTAATGCAGGATTTAGCATTGAAAATCTTTTTGTGCCTGAATTCGCCGCTATTGCGTTTCGTAAATCCTGCACTGTCGGTCTTGCCTGCTGTGCTGCCTGAACTAAAGGATTAACATCAGCCGTTGCTATGTTATATTGCGTCATCGGCGTATAACTTTTGTGCATTGCCGCAGCCCACGGGTCGGTACCATAACCTTCGGGCATTACTTGACTTTGAGCTATGAAGTTTTGCGCTTGCGGAGCATTTAATGAATTTTGAGCTTCCGCAAAGAGAGCATTTAACTTTCTATTCTGATTAGCCTCTCTGCTTCGTTGTAACATATCGCCGATTAAAGAGCCTGCTAAATTTGCCGCTAATGCTCCCCACGGGTTTACCTGTTGATGCCCTAAAATAGTTGCCATGCGTTACCGCTCCTCTCATGTGGATTTTGATTTTGTAATATTAGTGCTTTCTGCCATTCGTCATTTCTTTGGGCGTTGCTCTTGCCCGGCGTTTGCGCTATATTGCCACTTGCCGGATTTTTCCAAGCCCCTGTAAAATATCTTTCATTGTCATTCCGGTGTTACCTAACCCGCCTGCACCGCCTGACCCGCCGCCGTTTAATAAGCTGTCCGCAGCCGTCAAACCTGTTCCTAACGCTCCGAGCCACGCAGGAGCACCCGCAAATCCCCCCGCAACTGTTGCCAGCCCGCCGAGCATACTTAAGGGTCCGCCTCCGCCGCCTTGTGCCTGTATTACCGCCATACTCTATTCTCCTCCTTATATTCCGATTGGGCTTGCATGAGTAAAGCCTTTATCAATGAAACAGTGCTTGAATTTTTCCAAATATGCTAAGAAATATTCCGATGTCATTAAGCCTTTCCCGAACGCTACAGCTGCCTCGTCAAAACGGTTATCTTTGAAATATTTAAGAGACATTAAGCCGCTGAACATGTTAAGGCCGCACCGCCCGTACAAAGTTAAATCTAAGTTTTTAGCGTTCTTGTCATACATCATTTCGTTCACATTAAAATCAAACCTGTTGCAGAAACCTAATTGACCGTCATTTCCTGAAATAAATCCGTTTACGGCGAAATTCCAATGTTTTTCAGGCTGCGGAGCATAGGTCTTTGTAACTTTGCCGTCCTTGATAATTCCTGCAACTTTCACGCTTATAACTTGCCCGTCATCATTGATTTTTGCGAACTCATGACCGATATAATTTAGGTTTTGAGCGTTGACCGCTACGAATTTTCCGAGCGTAATATCAAAGAATAAATGCTCAACAACTACTCCGACATTCGAGCCGTCTTCAAACATTACTCTGAAAACATCAGCACCTTCATCTTCATTGCCCCTGTAAAATGCCATGAGAGGAGCATAATCAGGCCGCCCGTTATCGAAATCCCATACTAAAATCTCAGCGTCATCTTTGAGTTCTTCAACGGGTACTTTTGAACCGTCTTTGAGAGTTATCAGCGTGTCGCCTGTGATACATATTGAACTTTCCTGAGTTACTACAGTGTCGTACATTTCCGGCTTGGAGTTCTCTAATTGCTGCCAAGTCTTCCATAAATTAAAAGCGGGCATTATACCGGCGTAAGCACTTTCTTGTGCCTGCGACGGTATAGACCCGAGCGTGTTTATTGCGGAAAGCTGAGAGGCAAGATTATTCTGACCGCCCTGCAAAGCCTGTCCATAGCCGTTAAGCACTGAATTATATGCCGTGAGATAGTTCTTGTTGAAAGCGTCCGCCGCCTGCTGTCCTAACCTGCTAATGCCCTGCCCCGTGATTGAACTGTTCAACACCCCGCGCCCTGAAAGGCTGTTGAGCATATTCCCCATGCTTCCTTGAAGTTCTTTATTGACGGAAGCGTTTAGTGCATTGCTCAATCCGCTTGGGATATTGCCTGAACGTGTAACTCCTAACATTTCGTTAAGAATGTCGTTATTCTTTGATAAACTGCTTGGTAATTGATTTAATAAAGTGCCTTGCTGCTGAACGGCTTTATCTGAAATTTGCTGTGCTTGTGAAAAAGAATTTGGATTAAAATTTTGAAGTCCCGGATATATTTTATCGTAAAGTCCTTTAGCCAGTGTATTTAATTCTTCCGGCATAGGGTCTCGTTTCTGAATTTGCTGTGTGCTTGTACTGCTTCCGCCGAAAAACTGTAAATCAAATTTTAATATCATCTATATCTGCCTCCATTTCGGAGCCTATTACACGCCCGTTGCCGTATTTTCTAATCCATGCTTGCGGGTTGCGTTTAGTAAATGCTCTGATTTTCTTAAGTCCGTAAATGTTCATGACCGTGTTTTTCAGGAACTTAAACCAGTATTTCCCGTCTCCGGCCATATGATGAATTTCTAAAATATCGTCATAGATCAAATAAGTTACAAATCCGTGCTCATGGTGAAAATTAATAAATTCATCGGAGGAGAGTTGTAAATCTTTGTCTCCTCCGTGTTCTTGATACCATTGAAGCCAGCCGCTGATGTCCTTTTCCATGCCTAACTCCTAATTGCTTTTTCAGCTTTCTCGCCCATTTTCACGCAGTAAGCGAGAGTATCTGCTACTCTGCTCAACGCCCGCAAATCCGCGATAACTAAATCGGCCTTAGTGTCTTCGCCGTCCTTAATCATAGATTGGACTTTTAACTGCTGCTCCTGTAAAAAACTGTTCAGGAAGACGAGCGCAGCCTTTGCTATATGCCCTTTTGCTGCTTCCTGTTCCATTATGAATTGTTCTTTCTCATTCATAGTTTATTTTTTGTAAATATCCTCGTAAATTGAACTGATGTCATCTTTTGTCTCTGATGATTTTTCAGGCTCTTTGACTACATTACTGTCGATAGCCTTAGAAATATTCCCGCCGCGTGTCAAGTTTTCATCGTTATTTAGTTTTTCTTCAACCTCTAATAGGCGTGTCTGCACAAATTTTGGAATAGGAAGCCCGAAAGCGTCTACATGCCCTAATATGCTTTTAGTTTCAACGATAATATAAAAAATCGTTACAGGGACTTTGAACGCTGCAGTATTGGCGAGCATATATTTGTCAAACAAATGCGCAAGTCCGACAAAACAAAGTTCGCCTAACTTCTGCCCCCATACAGATAAAAACTCTTGAACTGTGAACTTTTCAAAACCGGTATGTATATAACTGTTGAGTGTTCCTAAAATCCAGTCAATAACGATACATGATAGTAAAACACTCAGAAAGCCGTCAAGGCCGCCGAAAAACCATGCGAAAAGCCCGATAATGCCCCGAATACGAAATCAGCTGCCCGTTCTTCCATTCATTATTCCTAACTCCTCATTGTCTTCTCTCCCAGCGGTTATTACGCTTGCCGCCGCAATCAATGTGAATGAACGTCCTGTATTTTATGCAGTAGTCTAAATCAGGAAGTCTGCCCTCGCCGTAAAGCCTTTGCACGGTCTGGAACATCTCTTCCGCGCCTTTGGAGCAGCTTAAATCCGCCGCCTTGCCTGACAAGTGCTTTGATTTAGGCCTGCCTCCGACCTTCTTATTGTGAGCCTCACAGCGGCACCCCGAATTAACACGTACAGGGACACCGAGCGCGTCTCTGATAGTCTGCGCCATGTTCATAACTCTTTGGTCTATATCATCTTTACCGCACCCGCATTTACACGCAAATTCGTTGACTTTGAAATTCTTGGTATCCTCAGCCATTATCGATTTACCTCCATTGCTCCTGCGATATTAGCTTTGTCGACCTCGTTAATCTCAGTGTCCTTGAAGTTGTGTGCCGTGAGGGCGTTCAGCTTCTCGCACGCTTGGTCAACGAGAGCCGCTATAACTATGTCATCGACCCATTCAAGATAGGGCGGAAGTTTGATTAACTCGTCCAGCTTTCTAACTACGGCGGCTTTCTTATCCGCGCCGCTTTTGCCGATTAACTCTTTCTCCGCCCAGATGACTTGGTCGACAATCTGTTTCTTTGCGCTGTCTAAAAATCCCATTGCTAAAACCTCCTAAAATATAAAAAATAAGAAGAGTGTTTTATTCTCTTCTTATTCCATAATTTTTAATTTTTGTAAAAATTCTTTGCTACAACCAATATTTTTTTAGCTGTTCATAGAAGTTTTCTCTTGTACCTGCCATTATGATTACAATAATCTTTCCGTCATCTAATTCCTCGATAACGTAGGCAATTTCGTAATTTGTTCCTTGATAATAAAAATCATATCCGTAAATTCCGCTTAAATCGCCCTTTTTTAGCTGCCCAGCGTATGGATTTTCACGAATTTCCTCAATGCTCTTTTTGAATAAATCCTTTAGCTTTTTGTCCCGAAGTTTCTTAAAATATTTTGAAGCTGACGGTGATATTCTTACTTCTAACATTTAATCTTCTCCGAAAACATCTTCAAATTTATCAAAATCGGCCTCTCCGTGCGCTATACTCTGAGCTTCTTCTTTCATTGCTCTTATTGCAGATCGTGTTTTAACTTGACAATCCTTAAAGGCATTTACAAGTTCTTCTCCGCTCAACCCCTGCTGAATTAAATCTTGAAGTATCTGAACGTCAAACTCGCCGTTAGAAACAGAAATATTCTCAGCAGGTTCGATTAATATTCCGCTTTCAAGCATGGATACTTTTGCATGACCGCCGAAGCGGTAACGTGAAAAATATTTTTGCGGAATAGTAATTTGCCGTTTTTGCGAAATCGAAATGATTTTATAATTATCACTCATAAAAATTAATCTCCCTTTTCAAAGAAATAATAAAAGTATTATATCAAAGAAAAAAGATTTTTATTACTACACCATAGTTGTCGCCAATATTACAGTTTCACCGTCTTTTTCAAAGCTGTCAGTCGATAAACGGTAAGTATACAGATTATTCCTGAAAATGAAGTTTTCTCCGTCAAGTAAAGGTCCGAATTTCAAAATGCCTCTGTTCCACTCATAAATCCTTTTGTCTGCTAACGAAAGGTATGTCCTATCTTTAGGCATGTCAACAGAAGTTTTTGATGACCACCTTTTTGTAGTCCCAGTGTTCGTATAAATTTTTTTAGTAGTGCTTATCACCACGACATTATCTTCGTTTGCTGGTTTAGACGAAGACGGTGGTGTTGTATAAACCTGCGTTACTATATCGCTAACATTCCTTATTTTAGGAAATTTATACATACAGAGATTACTTTCTAATGTATTCAAATAGTCAGTACGCGAATGAACATATATATCATTCGTACCCATCTCATAGATTAATTGCCCTTCGATTGGCATTTGGCTATTTGTATTATATAGGTCTTTGTCGAATTTTAGACTTGAGTCAAGTTGCAATATCTTATTTATACCTAAGTGCCTTCTGTCCGAAACAAAAACATAATAATATCTTGATATGTATACTACACTACATCCTGACTTAGAAGATACCCACTATCCCATGTATTATCAGCAACTGCCGTATATAAAGTCAATTCCTTTGTTGAAGAATTTCGTAATAAATATTTATCGCCTTTTTGAACAGCATTAGTTACGGGGGAGTAGTACTTGTGCTTATACCATTAACTAAATAAAGGAAACTTGTAGTACTTGGCAATCGAGCCTCAATTTGAGCCACGCGGTTGCTTAACTCCGTATATTTATCTTTAGACTTATTCGAGGCATTTTCTAAATCTACGACACGCGCAAAATTTTCGGTGGTGGCACAAAATGATTTTTTAAGTTAAAATATTTCTAGAAAGAGTTTAGGAGTGATTAGAGAGTGTCGTCAAAATGACTAATCTATGATAAATTATTAAAAATTTTTAT
>CAMVMK010000072.1 GCA_947168585.1 uncultured Fretibacterium sp. | reverse complement strand
CTGTCTGACGGATAATTATCAGAATTTTCAACGACCGGCCTGCGTCTTCTGCGCGGTTTGGATTCTGTTTCTGTTATTTCAGAATTTTTAGGGCGTTTCAGAGATTTCAAAGAAATTTCAGGAAATTCCATGCTGAAAATCCTTGAGCCGAAAAATAATCCCGACAAAATAAAAGAGCCTATGACGAACAAGAGCGTTAAAAATCCGCCGATGTTAAGATAAAAAAAATGAGCTAAACCGCGTCCGAAATTTCCAGGCAGAAATAAAGTTAATTCAGAGTTCCAGCCGGTTTCTTTCAAGAGGCCGAGCATGAACGCAAACGAAATATAAAGCTGAAGAGTTCCTAAAATTTGACGCGGAAGATACGGCACTCTGAGTTTCATTAATTTTGCAGCACATAAATAAAGCCAAAATAATAACGGCACAATCACCGCGCCGCCCCAAGTTCTTCGGAGGCTGAAGCCTAATTCTTTGCCGCCCTCACCGACAAGAGAACTCCCGAATAATGAAAAAATAAAATATAAACAAATTACTGTGAGCAAAGATAAAATTATTTTTCTCCAATTTTCTCTCTGCCTGTTTCGTCTGCGTCCCAAAATTAAATTTCCTCCTCTTATTTCTCTGAACGCGCTTGTCTGATGTTCCGCAGGTGTTCTTTATAAGTTTTAGCGAAATAATGATAGCCGTCTTTGCCTGCTACATAATAATAAAAATCGTTTTTCTCAGGGTCAAGAGCCGCTCCCCATGCTTCTATGCCCGGAACGCATATAGGACGGGGCGGAAGACCTGTAACCCTGTAAGTATTATAAGGCGATTCGACTTCTAAATCTTTATTAAGAACCCGCGTTAATTTTCGTCCTTTTAATCTCCAAGCATAGACGACAGTCGCGTCAATTTGAAGCAGCATATTTTTTTTCAGACGGTTTTGAATTACGCCCGAAACTGTCCGGCATTCTGTGTCGTGCAAAACTTCGCGCTCAATCATCGAGGCCGTTATAGAAGCGTCTTGAAGTTCTTTAGCCGTGAATTTTTGAGACGTTACGAAATCGCCCCAATGTTTCCACCAAGATGCTGCGGCGGTACTCACGACTTCGTCAGCAGTTCTGTCGATTAACATGAAAGTTTCCGGCATCAAAAAAACATAACGCGTATATTCGTCATCAGGAAGCTGATTCAGAATTTCAAGCATAGCCGGAGGATAATTATCGTCCCTTAAGAGGGCTTCTGCAAATTTTTGACGGGTAACTTTTTTATCCTGTTCTTCAAGAAAATCTGTAAGCGCAAAAATATCAAGGCCGGGCAGAATCTGGGCTTTTAATAACGCGGGCTTGGCCGTTCGTAATTGACGGGCTAAGTTCCAAGCGTCAGACGGTACGACACTGTAATGACCGGCGCGGATTTTTTTATCAATCCCGAATTTAATCAGCCACCGGGATAACTGCAGTGGCGTATCGTTGTCTAAAGCTCCTTGAATTTCAAATGCCCGGGCGGCCTGAAAAGCTGTCATTCCGGGTTCAATTAAAACTTCAACTTTATGACCGTCAGGGATCGGGATAAATTCTTCCCAAAATTGAGCGGGGATTTTCAAATAATAAGCTGAGTAAGCCGCCGCCCCCGTGGCGCACATCAGCAATATTAAAAGGAAACTGTAAAGTAAAAATTTTCTGCCGCGTTTTTTTCTGTTTTTCTGTTTAATCTGAGTTTTTTTCATTTTTTATTCTGTTTCTTCTTCGTCTGATTCAGATTCAGACGCACGGATTCGTCCATTACGGAGGTGTATGTAATATTTAGAGTCGTCTAAAGTTCGCGTGAGTATGAATTTGCCGTTAGCAATTTTTCCATCAGCATAAGAAAATTCATTTTTATCTGCATCATAAACTATATCATTAGTAAAATTCAGTGAAAGAGTAAAGCCCGGTGCTACAATTATTTTTTTATCATATCCTTCTTCAATTTTGTCAGGGTTTTCGTGATAAATATAAGTTCTGTTCTTTGTATTTTTTCCAAAATAACAATAAGCGTTAAATGGAGCACTATTGAAGTGTAAAACAATCGTAAAATTCATGTGCCTGCGGTCGGCCTTGCGGGTCAAGTCCGTTATATACGCCGCTAATTTTTCAGCTTCGGACTTGGCCGTCTGGCTTTGAGAACTTATATTTGAAGTTATAAACGATGTAAAAATCGCGATTATTACCATTGAAATAAAAAGCTCAATGATCGTAAAACCCCGTCTGCGAATTAAATTAACCTTCATTAGAGCCGCCTCCGATTTCTAAAACAAGAGTGAAATTTACTTTTCCTGTCGCCGGGTCCTGCTGTGAGACAGGAAGTTTAATTTCGCTGAATTTTCTTGTGTCGTTCAAAATTGTAAGAGTTCCTAATAAAGCCTTTTCATCGTCAGCTACCCCGGTGAGATTAACTGAAAAAACTCCCTCGCTCTTTCGTGAAAAATCAGCGTTATCAAATTTAACTCCGTGAGTTGTTCCTGAACTTTCTTCGAGAGCGCTTAAAATTTCAAGGACAGGAATATCATCTTGAAGAAATTTCAAAACTTTTTCCGTCTCTGTGTTTTGCTGCTCAAGTTCTGAATTTTGTTTTGATAAAGCTATTCTTTGAGGCGTTAAATCCTGAACACTTTCGCGTATTAAAGCCATTTTGTCGTTAATATCCTGAATACAGAAAAACGTGAATGACATTGTTCCGATCGACAGCATTAAGAAAACAATAATAAGCCCCCATAAAATTAATCTGTTTACGCTGAAAGCATAACGCCGGCGTTCAATCTCTATAAATTCCTGCGGCCTCATGTCAAGCGACGGGAAGCCCGGAGTATCTCTCATGGCAAGACCGCGGGCGGCATAATATTCGTCCCGTTCAGCGATAATTTTCGGGCCGTCCTGCTGATCGTCGGAACTTGCTACGTCAAATTCTGTGCCCAAGAAAATTATTTTTTCAACGTTTACCGTTCTATATTGAGTTTCGATATAACGGATAGTGTTAAAAATATCCTGAGTATTTCTTTGAGTGTCAGCGGTTCTGTAATAAATTCCGTCGCCGTTCCAAACTGCTACGATATTATGACGGTCAGCAACAACGCACAGACCTTGATAAGCGTCAGGAATTGCTCTGATCATTGCGAAGTTAAGAGGCTCGACAGGGCCTGCAGGAATTCCGGCGTTATGAGCGGCGTTAAGGACGTGTTCAACAGTTGAGGAGCGTGCGGCGGCGGCGAGTACCGTAATATTATTTCTGTGAATTTCGTCAGGAGTTTTAATTTTTACGGTATCGAAAACGGCTTCTTCTCTCGGATACGGGAAATATTCCGTAAAATTCAAGTCTAAAGTTCCGCGAATATCCTCAATGCTCATATCGGGGAAAGCCGGAAATCTGATAATAGTTTCGCCCTCAGGCAGTCCGATACTTACGGGGATATGAATTTTTCCGATTGATCTGCGGACTTCGGTGAAAGCGTTTTCAAGCAGCGCGAAATTTTTAATTTGGCCGTTGACTATGCAGCCGTCAGCAAGAGGCACGGTGATTTTTCTGCGGACTTCGTTATTTTCGTCGATTTCAATAAAATAAATAAATTCGTCATGGATAGCCATAGCCGCAGTAATTTCTGAAGTCATAGGAGCTTTAATTTTGAAAAGACCCATTTTTTACCACCAAATTTCCTCATAATTTTTTGTTCTAAATGTCTTGTCATGAGACTCAATTAAAACTTGAAGCATAAAATGATTTCCCGCAGGCATAAGTTTATGAACTCGAATTAAATAGTGCCCTTCCATTGCCGGAAAAATTCTCTCGTTCATTGGAATGTCATTCAATTCGCTGGCACTGCAGGTTTTTTCTTCATATTTATAATTCAAGTCAAAAATATCCATGCTTATGACATAAACGTGCTTTTTCAAAAGGTAATTAGATAATGTTCCTACAGCACCTTTTGTTCCAGTTTGCTCATCGTAAAATGTCTTGTAATTTGCTGTAATATCTGTATCAAAAATCAAGGGATGATTTTTATCATCACCATATTGTTTAGGTCTATTGTTTATCCTACGAATTTTATCAGTCTTAATAAAGTCGATTAATTCATTGGCCTGTGCGGCGAGCTGCATTCTTGTGCTTTGAACATCCCTGTCTTCTTTTACGGATTGGGACGAAATATTTGAAAAGAAAAATACCTGCGCCGTTATAATTACAGCCGCCATAAAAAATACCATGAGACTTAACAATGACGCGCCTCGCCGTCTTCTTCTAAATCTAAATCTTGAAGTCCGTCTTTCATCGGGCAGACGGTCAAAAATTTTTTTCATGTCTTCTCTGCAAGTGTCTTGAAATTTACAGCACCCGCATAAATCTTTATCCTGCATAATTTCAGGCAGCCTCCTCAACAAAATTACATCTACAGCCGATTGAAACAGTCCCGGCAGTCCCGAGATAATCATATCCCTAACGACGCGGGAATTAAAAATTTCCGGCTTTTTTTCTTCTAAATATATTATCTCAATCGATGGAATTATGCCCGAATATTTTTGAAGCAGCCAGGCATAAATTAAACTCTGCGACAAAGACACGGTTACATCAGATTTTGAAAAGCCTTTGAACTCGAACAGCCGCGCTTCAGCTTTTTCGGGGTGAAAAATTAAAGCATCGTAACAGCCTTTTATTATTAAATTCGCGTCAGGAGATTTATAAACTCCCTCTAATTTTACTTCAGGCTTCAAAAATACAGGCTGGGAATTTTCAAAAAAAATTAACATTCCTTGAATCCAATTTCTTACGGCCTCAGCCATTGCTAAAATTTGAGAACTTGAAAAAAATTCTCCTTTAGTTTCAACGAACGGCAAAAAAAATTTTTCGCGTACAACTTTTTCAAGCGGTTCAGCACCTTTTGACGCTGCCGAATTTATTTCGTCATAAAGAGAACTTTTAGGGTTAGAAGCGGCATGAAAAAATTTCTCTGAAATTTCTTTATGAAAAACAGAGCCGTATTTTTCCCCGTTGCCTTTAATGCCGACTCTCCATGCAGATCTTTCACGCCTGTGAATTTTATAAGCAAAAAGAGCCGAACATCTTTGACAAAGTGCTAAATCGCTGACAGTTGTATAACATTCGATAGACATTTTGAAAAATTTTTAATGCTGCTCCGAAAAAGTTATTAAAGGGTCATCGTCTTCATTTTTATAAATTTTGAATGACTTTTCGAGTTTCAGGAGCGACATTAATTTTTTGTCGGTCATTTTTATATTTCGCTGTGCTAAAAGTTCGACAGCTTTTTTAACGCTTAACATTTTCATGGGCGAAGCGTCTAATATACTGCTCAAAATATTAACGACAGAAGCATCTCCTGTATCAAGTGTAACAGTAGTAGAATTTTTTACTGATTTTTTTTCTGTAGAATGATTATTGAACTTTAAGTCAACGAGATTGATATTTTCCTTAACGAATTTTTTTATATCGTCGCGTGTTGCAGTAGTTTTGCCGGACGGTAAATATAAATTTACGTCGCCGTTATCGATACGGTCAATTAAAGCCACGAGAGCGTACCATTGAACACGACTGTGTTCGTCAAGCAGTAAGACATGCCCGCCAAGTTTCTCAAATTTTTCTCTGAGAGTTTCAAAAGTTTTCCATGTGTCTTTATGAATAGACGCTTCGGAAATGTAATAACAGCAGGAATTTTTGTGATTTTCCAAGAAATTAATTAAATATTCTATAGCTCTATTAGCTACAAAATACGGCCTTATTCCCTGCGGAGTAACAACTGCAAAAGCAAAATTTTCGCCGTAATATTTTCTTGTTGCACGGAGATCCTGCCCTGCTATCGTAAATTGAAAATTTTCCTGCTGACTCAGCCATGTTTCAAAAGCAAGCGCAAGATGCTCCAATTTTGGAGGCCAAGCAGCCTGCTCTCTTTGAACTTTTTTATATTCGTCCTCGTAGGCTTTTTTAATTCCGTCTATTTCGCCTGTTGCTGTGATAGCGTGATTAGCTAATTCGATAACAGAACGCGGCGAATATCCGTCAAATAATTTTTTGCCTATTTTATTAATAAGCCAGTTATAAATTTCTTTTGCATCTTTTCCGAAGACGGCTTCTATTTTCGCGCGGATTAATAATTTCGCCTGCTCAAGAGTGCATGTCCGCATTATCATTGTGTTGTTGCGCAGTCTTGAAATTACAGCGTCATCAAGAACAGGCATAAAAACATCGTTCCAAATTTCCGAACGAATGAAACACAGCGGTAAAATTCCCGATAAATCATTCATTAATAAATTAATGATATTGCCCCACGCTGAAATTAATTCGCGGCTTCTCATTCCGTCCATCTGGTCAAAGCAGACGATCATTAAAACTTTTGAATAAGCTAAGATTTGGCCGAGAGCGATTAAAACTTTTTCGGCTTCCTGTTCGCGTCTTGAGTTGCTCATAGAGTTTAAGTCGCGTTCAGGAAGTCCGAGCCTCATGGCGTCTTCAGCGGGAAGTCCGTTTATCAGCCATTCTAATAAATCATTTTTTGTCGCGGCATCTTGTACAGAAAGATAACTTATGAAACATTTTAAGAAATTTCTATCAAGTCCGGGAATATCTTTAGCAACCTGCGAACGGATATCTAAAGCATAATCTTCCTGTCTTCGATGTTCCTGGTAAGACGCGGCGAACTCGCTCATGATAATGTCAAATTGAGTCCGTCCGCTGCTATGAATTTGCTTCAGGCTTATAAAAATTTCGTCAAGTAAATGTTTCGTAACGCTTTCATGATCTCTAAAAGTTCTGACGGCTACAAAAACGGCTCTGACGGAGCTTCCTCTGAGACGGCGCAAAATTCTCGTGAGCATGTGAGTTTTTCCTGCACCGGCTTCACCTAAGATAAGCCCCGCTAAAGGTATCGAAGGCTCGCGGCGTTTATGGCGCATTAACTGCTCGATGTCTTCAGCGGCTTCACGGCTTAACTGTAATAAATCCGGGTTTTTATTATCCCAAGGCAGCGGCGATGCAGACGAAACAAAAGGATTATTTTCGCGGAGTTTCGTCAGGATTTTGTTATCTT
>CAMVMK010000071.1 GCA_947168585.1 uncultured Fretibacterium sp. | reverse complement strand
TCTCGAATTTCTGAACGTGTAAAAATATATAGACGGGTAATTAACACCGTACTGAATTACTATATCACTGCCCTGAACTTTCTCGCGGATTTTCTCGCCGATCCCGCTTGCAGAATATAAATTCGCTGTAAGATCAAAAACGCCCGCCATAGGCATTAAACATAATAGTCCCGCCGCTAAGACATTCCGCACCCATTTTTCAATTTGACGGGTCTTAGTGTAATACCAGCAGGCAAAAATAAATAAAGCGAGCGTAATTTCGTACGGTATAAGCGACATTAGAGAATTTTTAATCACGGGAAAATAATTCATAGTCAACGGCAATATTATAAAAAACGCCGGAACTAAAATTAAAATATTCAGCAAGACAGCATAACGAGCCGGAAGCATTTTTCCCCGAAGCCAAAAATCTAATCTTACAGCCAAAATCCCCGCTAATGCAGGCAGAGCCGCCGCGATTGAAAGAATATCAGCCGAAAAAACTGCGTAAGCCGTGAACGTTACCGCCCATACGAGCATTAAAAATTCCGAAGATTTTTCAGCAGGATATTTTTTCGGGAAAATTTCTATTAATGCCTGAATTAAAAATCCATGAAACGGAGCAAAACTCACAAATAAAAAAATTATCGCCCCTAAAATTCCTCCGAATGTATATTCATGACTGCGGCAGAACATAAAGAAAATTATCTGCGGGTTCATCAGCATCAATAAAATTATATAAAGCCCGGACAAAAATATATTAATTAAAATTCCGAAAGGCCAAGTAAAAAATTTTTTTAATAATTCCATGTCATTACACAGAACGCAATAAAACGAAACTGCTATAAACGGCATGAAAAATCCCGCAGGCCCGTGAGCAATAAAAGCTAAGGCTATAGCCGTGTGTGAAATCATCAGCCAGTCTTCGTCTTCTTGAGATTTTATAATGCCGAGCAAAGCTAATGATATAAAAAATGCAAAGATAGCATGAGACGAAGCTATCTGCGAAACTATAAAACACCCCGTCATTCCTGCACAGACACTCGCTCCGAGCCATAAACGCCGCGAAGAATTTTTATTTTCAGATTCAAATTCGTCTTCGTCTTCTGAATCTGAAAATAAATTTGCCCGTGCTAATAGAGCCGAAACTAAAATCATTCCTAAGCCTGACAAAGCCGGCCAAAATCTTACGGAAAATTCTCCCCAGTTAAAAAATTTCAGAGCCATTGACATCAGCCACCATGTTCCCATAGTTGAGCCTGCCGCTAATGCCTCGCCGATTTTAGGGACAAAATAATTTTCGCCGCCGAACATGTGAGCAGCTATTGAGGCATTTACGCCTTCAACGTTATCAATTAAGCCGTGATCCCCGATGCCCCGAAAATATAAATAAGCTAAGATTATGCCTATAAAAATCGCGGCTTTATGTTTTCCTATGAAAGTACGCAAGATATTTTACTTTAATAAAGGCAGCATAGCCTTAAATTGCGGTGTTCCGGCTTTTTCGAGCATACTATAAATTACAGTTTCAGCCGGTACTACGAGACAGCCTATTGACCTTAAAGCATCGAGAGCAAGAACGTGATTTTTTTCTGTACGGCTTCCGCAGGCGTCTGCAGCAATGACGACATTAAGATTATATTTTTCGATTAAGTCCATAGCCGTAGCAAGCACGCAGATATGAGTTTCAACGCCGAATAAAATCACAGTGTCTTTAGTGCCCGTATTGAAATTAAGATTTAGAATAGCATCACCGAAGCCCTGAGCGTTACAACATGAAAATTCAAGTTTTTCCATTATTGTAGAGTCTTCTGGGATTAAATTTTTAAGTTCGGGTATTGTAGAGCCTATGCCTTTAGGGTATTGTTCAGTTGCTATCATTGGGACTGAAAGCTCTTTCGCGGCGGTGAGAATATTGAGTGAATTTTTTATGATTTCTTCTTTATTATAAATAGCCGGTAACAACCGCTCCTGCATATCAATCATTAACAGGAACGATGAACGAGCCGAAATTGACTTTTTCACAGTTCAAAAACTCCTCTGTCTGAAAAAATTTTTTCGTTTATTATATAATAAAAACCAAAAGGGAGAATAAAAACGTGTCGGACTATAAAATTTCAGAAATAAAAACTATTGCGGCCTCAATCGCTAAAAAATACGGAGTAAAGAAAATTTATCTTTTCGGTTCAAGAGCGCGGGGCGATAATAATTTTCATAGCGATTATGATTTTTTAATTTCTAAAGGTAAAGTTAATACTTTATGGCTTTATATGTCGCTCGTTGACGAACTTGAAAAGGCTTTTGCTTCTCATGTTGAGACACTTCGGCTGATAAAAATTTAGTCTTAAACGCAGAAAGAGAAGGAATTTTGCTTTATGAAAAACATTAACCACGATGTCCCGTTTTTTTTACAAAAAAATTATTTTATTTAAGGAGTTAAGGAGGAAAATATTATGAAAAAAATCACGGCTTTTTATCTTGAAGGCTGTCCTTATTGCAGGCAGGCCCGCGAGGCTTTGAAAGAATTGACAAGCGAAAACGAAAATTATTCTAAAATTTCTATTGATTGGATCGAAGAAAACCAGCAGCCGGAAATTTCAGAAAAATTTGATTATTATTATGTGCCGTCGATGTTCATTGAAAATAAAAAAATTTACGAGGCTCATCGCGGCGAAAAATTTGAAGAGTGCAAAGAAAATATTAAGCGCGTTTTAGAAGCCGCTGTTAGTTAGAACGGAGGAAAAAATTTCAATGAAAAATAAATTAAAAATATTTATTGCCGTTGCATTAAGTTTTTGCTTGATTGTTCCGGCTTATTCACTCGATGAAGACGATATGCCCGACACTGCGACTTTATCCGCAAACAGAATGAGATTTGACGCTCAGACCGGAGATTTTTTAGCGGACGGCAACGTCATTATTCAAGCAGGAGATTTGAACGTTGAAGCCCCCGTAGGCTCAGGTAATATCGACAGGCGCGAAGTAAATTTTGATGAGGGTATAAAAGCCTCCGGAAAATGGCAGGGCGATAATATTAATCTCAACGCGGGAAATTTAGCTTTATCTTTCAACGATGTTCCGACATGCAGATTTAGAAACGGCGTTAGAGGCGGTTACGGGCCTATGAAAATTGATTCGGACGCTCTTACGATTATCGGAGTCGGCGGTATTCAAGCACCGACAGCGGCGGATAATCACACAAGATTTACTATTGCTAACGTCAGAAATTTAGAGGACACTTCGCAGGGCTTATCTTTCAGTGCTAACTCAGTCGAGGGTCTTTTAATGAACGGTGAAGTTCAGGAAATGACTGCAGATAAAAAAATTTCTATAAAAGGCAGACCCAAAGGCAAAGGCGAGTCAGTCAGCTTAAAAGGCGATCACGCTGTATATTCTCTCGAACGCGGGAGTGTTGTCGTAAGCGGCCACGTTGTTGCAGTACAGGGCGGAAGAACTCTAAAATCCGACTCCGTTGTTTATTTCCCTGATCAAAACAGAGTTGAAGCTCTCGGCGGTCTAACCCGTGAAAGAAACGGCGTAGTCAGTGCTGACAGAGCAGAAATTACGATTGATTTATCGCGCGAAAGTTCGAGCGGTTTCTCTAAACCCCAGCCGAAAAAAATAGAAACTCAAGATAAAAAAGAAGACTCAACCGGCAAAAAGCAGGAGATTAAAATCAAATCTAACTCTAAAAAATCTAATTCTAAAAAGACGAGGCAGAAATCGAAATGAACACTTTGACAGCTTCGGATTTGAGAAAAGAATACGGCGGCCGTCTTGTTGTCAAGGGCGTAAGTCTTAAAGTCAATGCCGGTGAAGTTGTCGGACTGCTGGGGCCTAACGGTGCAGGAAAAACTACATCGTTCTACATGATAGTAGGATTAATAAGACCTGACGCAGGCAATGTACTTTTAGACGAAAAAAATATAACTAAATTGCCCGTTTATCAGCGAGCCCGTGCAGGGATAGGCTATTTGCCGCAGGAGGCTTCTGTCTTCAGAAATTTAACAGTCCGCGAAAATATTAATTTAGTTTGGGAAGAAACAGGCCAAATGCGTAACTCTAAAAAACTCACGGACGAATTACTGCAGGAATTTAAGATCACTCATATTGCCGACACTAAAGGCTATTCGCTCTCAGGCGGTGAAAGACGAAGAGTCGAAATTGCGCGCGCTCTGACTTTGAAGCCTAAATTTATTTTGCTTGACGAACCTTTCAGCGGCATTGACCCTATTGCAGTCGCTGACATTCAATCGATGATACAGGACTTAAAATCTCAAGGCTACGGAGTTTTAATCACAGATCACAACGTCCGTGAAACTCTTTCAATTACAGACCGGACTTATTTAATTCATGACGGCGAAATATTTTTAGCCGGAACTCCTGAAGAAGTCGCAGGAAATGAACTCGCAAGAAAATTCTATCTCGGCGAAAATTTTGAATGGGAAGGACATACAGCACCTAAAAATGAGCCTCCCGTTCAGCCGGTCAAGGAAACAGGAAGCAAGAAGCAGAAGCGAAAAAAATAATTAAAAACGTACGGTTAAAAAATTATGGAAGATTTAATCGAAGTTTTAATTGACGGAGTAAAAAAATTCGGCGGTGAAATAATTGCCGTGATACTGTGCGGTGTCTTTTGGCGTTGTTTTCCAGGCTTGCGTTCTTGGCTGTCAAAAGGAAAATTAGAAGGAAATTTGAATGAAAGAGTGAGTTCTATTCCGATGAGAAATTCGGGAATTATTAATAAAAATTTAAGCAATAAAAAAATTAGTGATTTTGTCGAACGATGGCGCGGGCGCGGCGAAGAAAAAAGCGAAATGCAAAAATTTTGGCTCGATTTTCTTGAATCCGTCTGCGGAGTCCAAAACTCTTTAGAAGTAATCGAATTTGAGAAAAAAGTCAAAGATAAAGATAACCGTACTAAACGCATTGACGCTTTTATACCTTCGACTCAGGTTTTAATCGAACAAAAAAGCCTGAACGTTGACTTAACAAAAAAAATTCCGCAGTCTGACGGCGAATTATTAACACCGTTTGAACAGGCTAAAAGATATTACGGCGGTCTGCCTCATTTTGAAAATCCGCGCTGGATTATTATCAGCAATTTCAAAGAATTTCATATTCACGACATGAACACTCCGGAAGCTGAACCGGACATTATTCTGCTTGAAAATCTTGAAAAAGAACAGCGTAAATTTTCTTTCTTGGCCGACCCTAAAGGAATAACCCCGCAAGGAGTCCGCGAAGAAGAAATTTCAATCGAGGCCGGCGTACTCGTTCAAAAATTAAAAAATAGTCTCAAACCTCGCTACAAAAAACCGGAAGATGAAAAAGCCCTGAAAAAACAAAATGAAAGTCTAACGGCCTTTTGCGTCAGAATAGTCTTTTTGCTTTACGCTGAAGACTCAGGACTATTTGAAAAAAATCAGTTTTATAATTATATGGTAAAACATAATGACAGTGCACGGGACGCTTTGATAAATTTATTCAAGGTGCTGTCGCAAAAAACGGAAGAACGCGATTTTTATACAGCTGAAGATTTGAAAAAATTTCCATATGTCAACGGCGGTTTATTTGAAGATAAAAATATCGAAATTCCTCAGATTAACGGCGAACCTCTTGAGATAATTTTACGCGAAATGTCCGCAGGTTTCGATTGGAGCAAAATCAGTCCTACTATTTTCGGTGCAATTTTTGAGAGCGTTCTTGACCCCGATGAACAAAGAAGAGGTGGTATGCACTACACAAGCGTTGAAAATATTCATAAAGTAATAGACCCGTTATTTCTTGATGAACTTGATGAAGAACTCAAAAATATTTTGGTATTCTCAAAAGGCAACGCGAAAATTAAAAGGCTGCTCGAATTTCAAGAAAAATTATCTAAACTTAGATTTTTAGATCCGGCTTGCGGTTCGGGAAACTTTTTAACGGAGTCTTTTAAGTCCCTGCGGAAACTTGAAAATAAAATCATACGGGAATTATCTCAAACTAAAAATTTCAACGATATTAAAATCAGAGTTTCAATTTCGCAGTTTCACGGCATTGAAGCAAATTATTTCGCCGTAGCCGTTGCCCGCACTGCCCTTTGGATCGCTAATAATCAAATGCTTAACGAGGCTGATAAATTCGTAAATAAAAAGCATTTGCCTTTGGAAGATTATGATCACATTAAATACGGCAGCGCAATGGAGAAATTAGAGGGAATAGCTTGGGGTCTGCCGGGCTGGAAAATTTATCACGAAGATATGCTCTATATAATGGGCAACCCGCCTTTCTTGGGATATTCGCAACAGGATAAAGGACAAAAAGAAGACGTTGAAAAATTATTAGGGAGCAAAAAAGTTGACTACGTTGCGTGCTGGTTTGCTGTAGCGTCCGAATATTTACAGGATAAAAAAACAAAGGCCGCTTTCGTTGCTACAAATTCAATAACTCAGGGCGAACAGGTTGCTGCGGTTTTCAAGCCGCTTCATGAACACTGGGGAATTGAAATTGAATTTGCTTATCAGTCTTTCGTCTGGAGCAACGAAATGCAGGACGAAGACAAAAAAGCTCACGTTCATGTCGTTGTTATAGGTTTCAGCACTAATCCGCCGAAATTCAGAAAACTTTACACTCCCGAAGGCTTAAAGTTAGTCGAGAATATTAATTTTTATCTCAAGCCTGCTCCGAACTTTTTTATCGAGGCGCGAAAAGATCCGATTTGCGATGTTCCTTTGATGATAACTGGCAACAGACCTGCGGACGGTGGACATTTAATTATTGATTCTCAAGAGGAATACGAGGATTTTATAAAGCGTGAACCTAAAGCGAAAAAATTTATAAAACGATTTATAGGAAGCAATGAATTTATAAATAACATTCCGCGTTACTGTCTTTGGCTCGTTGATGCGACTCCCGAAGAACTTTCAGAAATGCCGCTTGTTATGAAACGAATAAAACTTTGTAAAAAGGACAGGTTGAGAGGCGCTCCAGACCGTCAAAAACTTGCCGATACTCCGGAACTTTTTCGAGAACAAATGAATCCTAAAAATTATATCGCTGTCCCGTTGACAACCTCAGAAAACCGCGAATATGTTCCGATGGCTTTTATGGACTCTGATACAATTTCGAGCAATGCTGTATGTATTATTCCTGACGCAACTTTATATCATTTCGGAGTTTTAACTTCGCGTGTTCATATGGCGTGGATGAGAGCAACGGCAGGAAGATTAAAAAGCGATTACAGATATTCAAACACGGTTGTTTATAATAATTTCGTTTGGCCGTCCGCGAGCGAAAATCAAAAATCGAAAATCGAATTGACGGCGCAAAAAATTCTTGATGCCCGTGCAAAATATCCTGAAAAATCTTTTGCTGATTTATACAGTTCTTTGAGTGATTATGAAGAATTATTAAATGCTCACAAAGAAAATGACGCGGCAGTCTGTGAGGCTTACGGTTTCGATAAAGACATTTCCGAAGAAGAAATAGTGAGCGAGTTAATGAGGCTTTACGAAAAAATAATGAAGCGGGAATAATTTTTGTGATAAAATAGGGGCAGTGGTGAGG
>CAMVMK010000070.1 GCA_947168585.1 uncultured Fretibacterium sp. | reverse complement strand
TTAACTATGAAGCCTTGACGGCGGCTCATGTTCAAGATGAAGCTGTAGTTTGCGCCTTACATTTTGAAAGTGTACGGGACAGTTTACTGCAGCTTTATCCCTGGACATTTGCGAGAAAGAACGAGATACCAGCGCAATTATCACCGCTTAATAATGAAAGCGGGTGGCGTTATGCTTATTTACTGCCGGAAGATTTATTAAAGATTTTGGCAGTTATCGCTAATGATAAGCGGGTGAGTTGTTACAATGCCGATTTTAGGGATTTATCAGAAGTTCCCGATATTATTGAAGCTATTGAATATAATGTTACAGGCGAATATCTTTATGCTAATAGAAGCCCTGTACGACTTTTATATCAAGCTAAAATCACGGATATTAACAAATGGGACGCGGCATTTCAGGACGTTTTTGTTATTAAACTTGCTGAAGCTATCGCTCCGGCTATCAGGGCAGACGGTCAAGTCATTCAAGGATTAGAAAACAGCGCAACGCAAATAATTCAAGCGGCAATTCAAAACGGTTTAATTAGTGCTGATACAGGCTTGCAAAAGCAGAGAGAGACACGGCCTATATCAGATTATAATAATTTATGGTTAGATTACAGCGGGATTAAATCATGAAATTAATGCAGGCGAGTTTTTCAAGCGGTGAAATTAGTCCGCTGCTTCATGCAAGAGTAGATTTAGCGAGATATTTAACGGGGCTTGCCGACCTTCAAAACATGGTAGTTTTACCGCAAGGAGGCGTTACGAGGCGGCCGGGCTTTGAATATTCTGCAGGAGTATCGGGGAAGATTTACCTAATTATCCCTTTTGAGTTTAATTCGACAGATACAGCTTTAATCGTATTTATCGAACACTATATGAAAATCTACGGGAATGTTTCAGGCTCACTGACTTTACTTGCAACGCTGAATATACCTTATGACACGGGAGATTTAGAAGCCGGAATAGACTACGTGCAAAGCGGCAATGTAGTATTTTTAGCAAATAAAAACGTATGCCCTTATGTATTGCGGCGAAAATCCCTCAAAGATTGGACATTAACTAAATTTGATTTCAGAGGCGGCCCTTTTATCGATAGTACGGAATGGGGAGCTAAAAGACCTTTGACACTCAAAAAAATAGCAGGGACTTATTATCAAGTAACATCAACAGAAGATATTTTTAACTATGAGAATTTAGGCTCGGGAATGTTAAACACTTTGATGAAACTTGAATACCCTGTAAAGGCAAGAAGCGAGACATTAGCAGGCTCGAACATTGTGAATTTTGAAGTCAAAGGAACGCTGAATGTTGTTACAACCGGCGGAGATTGGAAAGGTAAAATCACTATCGACAGGAGCTCAGACGGCGGCGTAACATGGGTAACAGTCAGAGTTTATAACCGTATTAATCCCGACAGTCAAGGACAATGGGATTTTACAGTCAGCGAGGAAGAAGAGTATATTTTATATAGAGTAACTACAGCAAAGACTGACGGCGGCGACTTATCGGCGGTTATCAATTCAAGCGGATTTTTGAAAAGTGCTATATATAGAATAAGCGGAGTACGCAGTACAAAAACAGCAGATCTAATCCGGATAAAAGAATTTGAGAACGGTAATATTTACGACAGTGTAGAGGGCTTAGAAGGCGATAAAACCGTTTCTGTAACACTTTGGGCTATGGGCTCATGGGGAGGTTATCAGGGCTATCCTCAAGCCGTTTCAATGTATCAGGACAGATTAGTATTTGCGGCGACTAAAATGCAGCCTCAAACAATCTGGATGAGCAGGACAGGAAGCTACACGGATTTTTCTATTTCGAGTACTCTCAAAGATGATGACGCTGTAACTATCACGCTTGCAGGGTCAAGTGCCGACCGTATTCACCACATTGCAGTAACAACGGATTTATTAGCATTTTCCAATTCGGGCGAATGGAAAATCAGGGGAGCAGGCGACAGCGGAGCAATTACACCGTCAGCACTCACGGCTCACCAGCAGACTAATATCGGGAGCAAGAACATCAAGCCTATTGTTGCAGACGGACGTGTGATTATGGTACAGGCACAAGGCGAAAAGATTTATACTTTAGGCTATGACTTAAACACTGACGGATACACAGGGAGCGAGCTTACCATTTTAAGCAGCCATATATTCGAGGGTAAGCAGATTATCTCGATTGCTTACCAAAGAACGCCCGACAGTTTAATATGGGTATTGCTGAATGATGGGACTTTTGCGTCATGCACATTTAACCCCGAGCATGAGGTAATAGGGTGGGCGAGGCATTTCTCAAATTATGCTTATTACGGATTTAACAAATTCGCAGCTATAGCCGGTTCATCACAGACTGAATTATTTGCGGCGGTTAATTCCTCATCACTGCTAAGACTTAAGGCAAGACGGGCTAATAATCACACAGACAGCGGAGTAAATTTCGAGAGTTTAATCAGGACGCTAAGAATTAATATAAATTCAGAAAGCGGGAGTTTATTCACAAATAAGAAATTAATATCGCGTGTGATTGTATCAACGATTAAAAGCGGCAGTGTTTGGGCAGCTCCCGGAGGTTTGAACGATAAAAACAACTGGGAACGCCGGAGAAAAATTAACTGCGATAATCAAGCATATTTAACGGATAGCGAAATTCAGCTTGATAACGGCTTTGATGAATATGCAAGTGTTCAGATAAGGAGCATAGACGCGCAGCCTTTGACGATAGCGGCAATTACGCCAGCGGTAACGGTAGGGAGTTAATCTGCTATAATTACGACTGACCTAAAATAAAAATTAAATCGGGAGTGATTAGAGTGCGTGAATTAACTATCCAAGATAAAGCGGCAGACGCTATTCATGCTTTGAATGATGAAGACGCGGGAATAGTTTTTTCTTTAATCAACAGATTTTTAGAAAATTACGATTTACCCGAATTAACACCGGAAGAAAATGCAGAATTAAAACAGCTCGAAGCAGAAGACACGGGGCCTGGTGTTCCGATTGAGGTTTTACTTGAAAAATACGGGGTCGCAGTTTAATGTGGAAGATTGAATTTCGCAAACAGCCCGAAAAGTTTTTAGCAAAGTTAAATGAAGCTGATAGAGGAAGAATTTTAACGACTTTATATAAACTTTGTGAAACGCCCTATAACCGCAAGGATTTAGATATAAAACGCTTAAAAGGCGAGGACATGAAATGGCGGTTACGCGTTGGCGATTGGAGAATAATTTATCATTTAGACAACGGGCGACTGATAATAGAGATTATCGAAATCGGCCCGCGCGGAGATGTTTACAAGAAATAAGAAATCATGTATTATTTTCTTAAGGGACTAATATAACAGCGGTAAAAGCAGGGAGTTAAAAACTTTCCTGTTTTTTTTATGCAAATTTACAAAGGAGCGGTTTTTATGTATGTCGGGAACGGTGTAACAAAGAAATTCCCAATCCCAAACGGTAAAGACGGGAGCGTTGTTATTCTCAAATTACCTAACGGGCACGGGTACAAAATGACCCTTAACGAGGCATATTATATTCAGGACGGGAATATTATTTTTAATTCAGCTATTCCGCCGGGTATTGAAATCAGCTTTGATATTTCGGACGCTACTCAAATAATCACAGCAAGTTCTAATAACTATACAATAATCCGCTCAGACGGAACTATTGAGGAAGTCAGTGAAGACCCTACTCTGATTATAGAAGAAGCACGGAATTTATTAGCAGAAGCGCGAAAGACGGCAAGCAATACGGCAGCGGCTTATCAAGCGGCAAAAGAATTTATCACAAATAAAACTAAAGAAGCTGAAAATTATCTTACTAATAAGACGCTTGAATATTCGGGACTTGTTGAAGATAAAATTTACACTGCTAAAATCGAGGCAAGAGAAGCACTCATAAGCGAGTGGCAGTCAAGCCTTCAAATTATCAAGAACGAGAGTAAAGCAGTCAGAGAAGATTTAGAGGCTATCCAAGAAGTTAAATATCAAATAAGAGCTATTTCAGATACGGCGGTTAGTGATTTTGATAAACTCATTCAGGAAAAAGGAGCGTCAATTATTGAAGACTGCGAGGCCGTTAAGAAAATCAGGCCGGAGCTTGATATATACAAATTAGAAGCTAAAAAAGAACTTAAAGACGAGGCATTTAATATTACTGAAGTCTTAAGGATAAAACTCAATGAGGAACTTCAACTATTGCGGGATTTAAGAAAACAGGTAGAAGACAACTTTAACACTCTTAACACAAAGATTAATAACCGCTGGGAAATGTTCACAACGCGATATTAAAGGGGTGAGATTAATTGAGTGATAATTGTAATTGCGGAGTACAAGCCTGTACACTTCCAGACCCCGATAAACAGGGGAACGCTTATTTTAAGGGTAATTGGGATTACTGCACAGAGTATAAAGTCGGCGATATGGTTTTATACGGCGGGCTTGTGTATTTAGCACTAATCCCGCACGCAGGCAAAGAACCTAAGAATAATAAAGAATTTTGGGCAGCATTAAGCGGAATGTTAGAACCGCCGCCGCCGCCCGGGCGAATAGTCCTTGACGGCGGATTTGCTACTACTAAACCCGATGAAGTTTACAAAGTCGAAATTGACGGAGGAGCTTCAAACGGGAGAATTTTTCAACCGCTTATTTAATTAAAAGTTAGAAATGATAAAGGGGGGAGAATATTAAATCATGGCGAAATACATATTAATTCAAGTCAGGCGCGACAGTAAATTAAACTGGGAACAAAATAATCCGCGTCTTGAATTAGGCGAGATCGGCGTAGATATGACCGATTTGAAATTCAAAGTCGGCAACGGTATTGATTTATGGAATGAACTTCCATATATGAATGAAGATATTTACAAAGATTTAAGCAATACTAAAAAATCTATTTCGGACAGAATAGCATTTATCCTTGAAACTATCGAAGGAAACAAAAACGATGCTGATAAAGAATTTGTATCAGTTCGTGAAAGAATGGTGCGCGTTGAAGAAAATCAAGCGGCCTATCATGAAGACTACAGCAAAGAATTCAGGGCAGCAAGAGAAGAATTAGACGCAGGACTTGCAGATTTCGGGCAGAAAACGTCAGACTTTGAAAGACGCTTTGAAGTTATGGTAGGGAGTATGACCGAAGACAGCGAGATATTTGACGCGAGAGTAGACGCTGAAAATACTACATTTCTTAATTTAGGTCAAAATATCCGGCATATTCACAGCGAGTTATTAAAATTAGCTAATCTTCATGACGAGGATATAGCAACACTTGACGCGGAATTACGCCAAGAAATTATCGAGGCTTGTGAGACTGTAGAACGAAATATTAATTTGTTAAACGGGTCGGAGCATTTAGTCAGAGCGGCTCAAGATGACGGCTTGCAAGAACAAGTTAATATGCTTGCTGAAGCTATCGAGAGAAATCTTTACGAGGATATTAAAAACCACAACAAGCTGATACACGATACTAAAACGCTCGAAACTAAATTAACTAACAGACTTTCAAGTATTTACAAAATCAAAGGCTCAATCGCGGCGGCCGGTATTGTTTCAGATTTATTAACGGCTGAAAATGAAGGCAACGTTTACAGAGTTTCGGAAGAGTTTACAAGCACTGATGATTTTGTTGAAGGCTCGGGAAATACTCACGGAGCAGGAAGCAATATCCTAATTATAAACGCCGGAACGAGTGAAGAACCTGTTTATAAGTTTGATGTTCTTGCGGGTGATTTAGCTGATGTTCAGGCACTTGCGCCGGAAGCTAAAGCCGGTGATTTAGCAGAGTTTGACGAATACGGGCAAGTAAAAAGCTGCGGAGTTAAAGCTGATGATGTTGTTACCAAAGTCAACGGAGCAGAAGAAAACAACATTATAATCTTTGACGCTGACGGAAAACTCAAAAACAGCGGAGTTAATATCGATACTAAAATCACTGAAATTCAAAATAACAAGGAAAATATTGCGACTATTCTTGCTGAAAGTCAAAATATCAAAACTAAACTTTCCGAATTAAAAGAGCAGATCAACGCAACAAGCGAGGAAGTAAGTCAAATAGACACTACCAGTCAGGAAGATTTAGAGCGTAAAATTCAAAAATTAGAGGAGTTTTGCGTTTCTGAATTAGATACACTTTCGGGAGCGATATTAGATATACTCGCTATTTTCTATTACAAAGACAAGAAAAAGAACAGGAGGGGTTAATAAATGGCTGAAAATGCCCACACTAAGTGGTACAGGCTCGGAACTGTAAGCGTAGAAAACGGAAGCAAAATAGTTACAGGCTCAGGGACGAGATGGACTACAGGCGGAATTAACAGGGGCGCGACTTTCAGAATAGATAACTTAGAACATGCCTATGAAGTCGTAGAGATAATCAGCGACACGGAGCTTGAATTATTCAGGCCATATCAAGGCGAGAGCGGCGAGGGATTATTTTATTCAATCGACAGGAATTTCCAATCGACACAAAACGCTCAGCTTGCGGCTCAACTTGCATATTTAGCCGGAGAATATGAACAAGTTTTTGACGGACATGTTTTAACTATCAACGGTAAAAGCGCGTATCAGTTAGCACTCGAACACGGTTTTGAAGGAACAGAAGAAGAATATTTAGAAATGCTTAAGGGCGGAGGCGAGATTGTAGCTTTCCGAAACGACTTAAGAGATTTCAACCGTAAACTCACAAAATCCAACGAGGATTTAGCAGAATATCAAAGTATCTTAAACGCCATGAACTGGCGCATAGACGAGAATTACAAGCTAAACGATACTGTATTTTACAAATCAAATATCTATGTCTGCAAAGAGGCTCATATTTCAAGCGAAGAGATGACGCCGGACACGGGTGTTTTTTGGCGCAACGCGGTCATTGACAACGCTGAAATAGTCAACGCGAGGACGGACGAATGGGGAAAAACACACGCCAAAATCGGCGACAATATCAGAGACGCCCAGCACAGATTAGCTATAGGACTTAGAGATTTACAAGAATATCAAGACGCGCAATTTAATGAACTTGCAAGTTCGCTGCTTGATGTCCTTTTCGAGTTAAAAAGCCTTAAGAAAAAACAAACAACTCAATCAACTAATTTATAATCAGGAGGTCTTTTCATGAGTTATACAAATTGGTACAGGGTCGGCCTTGTTAATGTTGTACAGGGAACGACACAGGTTATAGGTATCGGAACGAGATTTTTAACGGCCGGAATTGAACAGGGAGCAACATTCAGACTTGATGATGACGTTGTAGACTGTGAAGTCGAAGCAGTTTTGAGCGATGAGGAATTAAAGCTCGCAATGCCCTATAAAGGAGCGTCAGGGAACGGCAAGACCTATTCAATCGACAGAAATTTTCAGGCCACTACCAACGCTAAAATAGCGGCAAAAGTTACTAAATTAATATCCGACTATTCAGACCCCGAAACGGGCGCAAGCGTTGATTTAACAGAGATTGAAGACAATATCTCAACGCTTCAGCAAGATGTAGAGGGATTAAAAGCGAGTGTTCAAGGATTGCAGGTCGGACAAGGCTCAGGAGGCGGCTCAGGCTCAGGGTCAGGCTCAGGGGCAGGCTCGGGGTCAGGCGGATCAGGGTCAAGCGGCGAGATTGGCGCAACAGGCGCGGCGGCTGAACATAACAAGCTACTCAGCGCGGAGTTTTTAGGCGAGACTATCACGGCGGAACAGTCCGAAGCTATCAGGAGCGGAACATTCGAGGGTATACGGGTCGGCGACTATTGGGAAAAAGCAATTTCTGTCAAAGATAGGACAAATTCGGAAACTGATATAATAGTTATATGAAAACACAAGAACAAGTA
>CAMVMK010000069.1 GCA_947168585.1 uncultured Fretibacterium sp. | reverse complement strand
TTTTCAATTCACTGAAATCAAGAGAAACCATTACATTGATTTCTTTTCTTTTAATCTCATTACGGCTGACGTTAACTGCTCCTCCACTATCAGTGTAAAGTCCCTCGTTTTTTCTGGCATCGAAAACTATTCCCTCAGCTTTCGTAGTTCCGAAGCTATATTTATCGCTTCTTACAATAGAAGAAATTCCGGCAACTATCTCAGCTTCTGTTACTTCGGATTCAGTTTCCTGAATTTCTGTCTTTTCATCAGGAATAGCAAGTGCTTTGATTTCTTGAGGAACTTGATGATTAGCTTCAGTGTTTTCGTTTTCAACGTTTTCAGATGTCGCTGTCATCGAAAGTTCTTGGGGGGCAGTCGGAAGTTCTTCGGGATTTTGTTTCTTCTCTTTTTTCTCAACAACGCGAATTTCTTTCGTTATTTTCGTGAGCTCGTGAATTTCAGCAGGAAGATTATTCAGCGTACGACCCTTTGAAAGTATAAAATTTCCATCGTCATCGAGATGTCCGCAGATTTTCCATTTATGTTTAATTTTTCCGGCTTTTTTGTCCCGGTAGCTTTCAACTTCATATACGTAGATGACATTTCCGCGTTTTGCCTTTATAATAGCCATTATGAAAACCTCCTTATAGTGTCTTTTTTGCTAACACAAAAATGAATTTTGCTAACACATTATACAGGAGATTTTCAAATTTTGCTAACACATCAATAAAAGTCAACATGATTTTGCTAATACAAAGCCCTAAAAATTCCCGAAAAAAATCAAATTTTGCTAACACATTTGCTAACACAAAAAATGAGGCTAAATCCTTTGAATGACTGAGTAAATTCAATTTCTAAAAAAATTATTATTCCGGGAGATTTTCAAATTTTACTACTACATTTGCTAACACATTCAAATTTTGCTAACACATTTACTATCACATTAAATATAAAACGTTGTGATTGCTGAATAATTTTTATCAATCAATTTTCCGACGATGAAAAATACTGTTTCTCATCGGTTCAAAAGGTAATACTTCCGTTCTACTTCATAAAGGTTGGAAAAATACGGCACAGAAATTTTTCTACTTTAACTTTTGAAGTACGGGGGCAGGTGGAGCAGGTAAAATCTAAAACTTTTTATATTTTCATCTTTTCAAAAATAAATTATAAAAAAGTTTATAAATTGACCTGCTCCCCCTGCTCCGTATTAATTACGCAGACGTAATCCTTTTATGAAGACGCCTGAGTGTGTTGATACTTTCACGTAACCAGCTTCTTTTAGTGCCTTGTTTATTACACCAGCTGATTTTCTGTGTTCTCCGTTAGAATCGGCGAAATCATTATAGGCTGAATTAAATTTCCCTGACGGTGATTTGAAACCATCGCCAACTTCACAACATTCATTGATGAAGTGCTTGAGCCAGTTGTTATCTTCCTTATATTCTCTGGCTTTTTCTTCAATTACTGGAGTTTTTTCAAGGTTGAAATCGCGAGCAATAATGTCTTGCGCCCCTTGAATAATCCATTTTAGAATTGCTGGACCAGCATTTTTAACCAGGTACTTACCGTAATTTTTTTTATCCTTCGAGTTTTCTATGACGGCGTTGAAAGGGATTACAGTTAAACGTCGCCACGTTCCGTTATTATATGTGTCTGAAAACACTTTCGGCAAAAAATTCGTATGGAGAATAACAGTATGCACTGGTTCGAACTCGAAGGGGTGTCCGTATTTTTTTTCAGCCTTAATGGAGTCGGTTGAAGCGATCTGTTTCAAAAGAGAAGTATTAAGCACAGCATCTTCTGAAAGTTCGGACGCTACTGTTAACCGTCGGCCTCTTAAGTCAGCTAATTCTGGTTTTATATTTCGTTTAGTGTCAGCAGTTAGAACATCACATGAAAGAGTACCGGCGTATGTTCCCATTACATATTTTATGGCGTTCCACAGTGTACTTTTGCCGTTTTTACCTGAACCGACACATATAAACAAGCTCTCGACTGCCACTTGACCAATGGCTCCCAATCCTGCGACTTGTTGAACGAATTTTATAAGCTCGAGGTCATTTTGAAAAACAGTTCTGAGAAAGTCAAGCCAGATATCCATCCCTTCGTCTGACGGAGATACGGCGGTCTGTTTCGTGATAAAGTCGTTAGGGTCGTGCTCATGTTTCTGCTCGATTCCGTAGCGCAGGTCATACGTGCCTTCGGGAGTATTAAGTAGAAATGGATCAGCGTCAAGTTCATCTAAAGTTATAGCGAGCATAGGCATGGCTTCAGTCATTGTCGCTGATATTCTGCTGCTATTTCTGTATTTCTGGGCGAAAGCACGGAATGATTCAGCTTTCAACAGATTTTCTTTAAGGTCTTTAAGCTGATTATCTGTTTCATTATTTCCGTTGTTATTCATGTTTTTTTTGAGTATCTGAATTACTTCTGCATTTTTTATTTTTTCCGCAATTACATTTTCTCTGTTTTCTGCTTCTTCGAGTTGTCTTTCTGTGAGATCGTGAACAAGACCGCGAGCTTTCGCTTCAGATTCTTCCCAAAACTTCCCGTTAAAGACAATGAAGTTTTTATTTACCTCTAAATATCTTAATTTACTTCTGTAATGTTTAGCAAGTAAATCAGCTTGTCCCACGTCGCTGAAATCTGAAGGTTTCATAAGCATATCAGGAATATCTTTGAACGGCCACAGAACATTATTGAACTGCTCAGGTGGAATATAATCAGGACGTACAGCGACTTTATTGTTGTAAAACGTCAAGGCATTAGCAAAAATTTGATCAACCTCTTGTTGTTGAAGTCTCGGTGAGCATAGCTGAGAATTTTCATAAAACATTCGGCGCGCGTCTTCGCTATCACCAAAATGTTTCAGTAATCTACACGCTTTTTGATAAAGAGTTGAATTTCGCTGACCTTCAGGAATGATGATTGTATCCTTAAAATTTTGAACGCTACTGGTATTTTCTGGGTTAGGCGTTTTCACTTGAGTTTTGATGAAATCATCAATTTTCAAAGTTCCATTGAAAAATTCCACTTGAGCTGGTTGAGTTCCGTAAAACATATGCCCGTTATCTTTTGCTGCGTTATCAAAGAAAGGAAATGCACTTAAAATATTCTCTTTTAACAGCAAATAATTTTGAGCGTCTTCAGTCATAGTAATAAGAAAAATCACGTGAAATTTCGGTCTCGGAGACGCACTATTTTTGGGTTTCAAGTGATTTCTTGAGTAGTGAACAGCAAAAGCAACGTTTGGAAATTGATTAGCTACGTGCGCAGGCGTTACCCAGTCGTTTTGATTTTCAGAATGAGTATTATCGCAGTCAAGAATAATACAGTCTGAGCGTATAAAAGCCGAGTTACTGCGCTTGCTATCTTTGTATTCTGCGGCAACATAATCGTGAGATACGACCTTCTCGAGAGAGGCCGTATCATTTATAGAGATAACTGATTTATTCGGGTAAGAACAGTTTTTAGGGTTTTCAAGACAATCCGCGTAAAATAAAGTAAAACTAAACATTTAACGAGAACCTTATCCTTTCCTATAAAAACTGGATGTGAAACATTCAACATCAAGTTTTAATCCGTTAGCCCATACTGGAACGAGTTCCATCTTGCTTTTTATATCAGAGATGTCGACATTCGAGTCAGCTTCAATGACAATTTCATCGTGAACGTGCATGACGATACGATAATCTTTCAACGAGGACATAGCGGAAGCGAGTATATCTCTTGCCGTTGCTTGGACGATGTTTTCCACGAGTTTCGCCCCGTATGTCTGATGTATTCCATATTTATTAGTCGCTTGATTGAACCCGTAGTAGGTTATTTCTGCTTGCTCCAAGTAATTTTCGTGCAGTTGGGGATTGCGATAAATTAAACGCCGACCCGAATTAAGAGTTACGGACATAAAATCATTATCATCGTGGCATTCAATAATAATGCCTTGCGCCAGTTGAGTCGGTTGATTTTTTATTGCGTAGATGGTCGCTTGTTCAATATCATTCCAGAATTTAACAATGTTTTGATTAGAGGCGCGCCAAGATTTAACAAGCTCTGGAAGTTCATTTTCTGAGAGGCCGGCTTCAATAGCACCCATAGCAATTAATGCTTTCTCAGAGCCGCCGTAACCGAGAGCGAGTTCAGCAACTTTTCCTTTTGCTCTGAGGTGTCCGTTTTCACCGTTTTTAACAACGTTGACTCCAAACATTTTTGAGGCGGAGGCGCAATAAATGTCGCCGTTATTTTTGAAAACTTCTTGTCTCCAAGTTTCACCAGCAAGCCCAGCAAGAACACGAGCCTCAATAGCTGAAAAATCGGCTATAACAAGGATTTTCCCATTATCAGGAATAAAAGCAGTCCTGATAAGTTGCGAAAGTATATCGCGCACGTTCGGGTATATAGCTTTGATTTTTTCTAAATCACCAGATGCTACAAGTTTTTTAGCTTGTTCAAGGTCATTAATGTGATTTTGAGGGAGGTTTTGAAGCTGTATGAGTTTTCCAGTCCAGCGTCCGGTTTTTGCTCCGTAGAACTCAAACATACCTCTTGCTCTGCCGTCGGCGCACATAGTTTCGTTCATAGTGCTGTATTTTCTGACGGAAGTTTTCTTTAGTGCTTGCCACAAAGATAAGACTTTTTGTACTTGTAGTTGATTTGAAGAAGTTTTTATGAGTTTAGATACTACAGATTTATCAAGTGAAGTAACGGGAACGCCCTGATTAGCGAGCCATTTTTTCATTTGCTGTAGAGAATTCGGATTTTCAAGACCGGTTATTGATTTCATTAGCGTCATGTTTTCAGAGCAGGCTTTTTCATCAATGTCGAGCACCTTATTGACGAACGTTTTATCGATTAATACACCAGTGTCATTTATTTGCTGATCAAGCCAGTACTCACTCCAAATAAATGTAGGTATGTTGAACTTCATGAGCTTTTGATGGATTTCCATCGCAACTTTAACGTCTTGAGCAGTATAAACTTTAAGAGCAGCCCATTTTATAGGACAACTTGACGGCGCGTTGCAATTATTTTGTAGAGGTTGGTATCGAGAACAGAAAAATTCTTGGAGTTCTTCATACTCTTTTACCTGCTCATCGTTAAGATAAAGAATTGTTCCAGCGTCTTTTAAGCCTTTCAAGGAAGGAGGTAATCCTGCATAAGTTGCAAGTACTTTGAGACAGTGCCAGCCTTTAGGGTTAAGGAAAACGTTTTTTTTCTTGACGATATTTTTTAGGTGTTGCGATAAACATACGCGAACAGATTGAGCGTTAAAAGCCCATTTTTCAACGCTCGTATCTATAAGAGCCGAAATAATTTCTTCGGGGATCGTTTGCCCTTGAGCCAAGTCGATGATGTTAACTGCTCCTCCGTCAATTGCGTAAGCAAATAGCAAGAGCATAAATTGTATATCTTCCGCGTATTTATAAACGCCGGATTTTTCGAGAGCAACACCGCTAAAAGTCTTGATGTCGATGTAAAGTTTTTTCAAAATCTAAAATCCTTTCTTCTTGTAAAAGTGTGCGCCCTCGTTGTTCTTACAATAACAGACGAAAGCGCATTTGCACGTTGAAAAATTACTGTGCAAATATTTTTTTAGCGAAATTCACCGCATCATCACCAACAAGATGACGAGCCCTGAGAAGTTGGATAGCTTTTACAGCACATGAGATGCCGTTTTTCCCATTGTATTGATAAGGGTAAAATTCGAGATGCACAGGGCCTTCACAAAATGAAGCAGGAATAGGTGAATGCGTTTTGTCGTTATCTTGAAGCAAATTATTTTGCTCGTCGATTACGACAGGTAACTTATCGGAGCGAGCATAGATATAAAATTTTCCCTTGTAGTCCATTGCGTTAGCGTTTTGAGGACATTCTATGTCGCCGTCGTGCAAAGGAGATTGCGGTGAATTGAAACTTCCACCGAATTTTTTTACACCGTCATTTGAAGCTGCATCTATTGCGCTTTTGATTTTTTCGATGGAAGGATCAGCTTTGTTGAGAACAATAGTCACAAAGTATGAGCTTTTGCCATTACTTGTCTTGGCAGTGTTTGAAAAATTTCCGTACCATAATGTGTTGACGCTTGTGTTAACTCCGCGATGAAAAATTCCCTGAAGACCTGTTTCCCGTTGAGGAGGAAGTCCCTGCGGTATGTTTGCAAAATTATTTTGCGAAAATAAATTAATATTGTTCATAAAAATTTTTCTCCTTTCTTTTTTCACATAGATGTTTTGCGAGCTATAGAACACCTGTGTGAATTTTATTTATTCGCTGTAAAACCGTTCTGGAAGCCTCAATACTGAACCTTCTGATTTTGAGCGAGCGACCTGTGGCCGTCTTAGTTATTCTTAATAATTTTGGAATTAAATAATAATTAAATAGTAATTAAATAATAATTAAATAATAATCATCAATATGAAGCGTACCTTTCCACTTTGAAACGATAAAATTTTCATCGAATGGGAGCGGTAGCTCGTGAAATAATTTTTATCAATATTCTCAATAATATATTTTTTATATAATTTATTAGCAACATTCTTTATTGAGTGCTGCTTTTCTTGGTGAGTGATAATTTAGCATAAGTTTAATTTTTCGTCAAATCCATTTTTATTACTGCAAAAAAAGAACGAGCGGCCGAACCCGCTCTTGTTTTTAATTACTTTTAATATTTAAGCGTGTTTTAATAGATTTCAGAATTTTTATTTCAACGGCTTTATATTTTCGCGTTTTATAAAAGTAGAGGCCGATAATTTTGCCCTGTTCATATAGATTGAGCAGGGCTTTATTTAATCGACAGTTGGTGATAGTCCCGCCCTTGTAGCAGTTAGACGCATATATTCTTCCGTACCCGTTATTAAAGCGTTGCGCGAGATTTTTCGTTCTTCCTACATAGAGAATTTCATTATCAAGCACCCATAAATAAACGCCGGCGATTTCGGGCGCGTTAATCTTGAAGCTACAGAAAGCTCCTTTTCCGTACTGATGAAGTTTTCGACCCCTCTTTTTCTTCTGCGGAAAGAGTTTAATTATTTTTCCGTTTTCATCACGAGCCGGAAGTAAATACTGAACGAACTGAAACGTATAGCCGAGCATTGAAATGAACTTATGCGCTTTTGGGTAATTCTTGAGTTTCAAGGTTTTTGAGGATTTTCACGAATACCCATGATTTACGTGGTTCGCCAACGACGTGCGATGAGTTGAAAGATACTTCAATAATTCCGAAGTTACTCATATGTCGGATAATTTGTAAAGCACTCGACCTGTGCATATTAGTCTTTGAGAGTACTTGATTAAAATCGATGTCGCCTTCGGTTTTGTTGTTAAGTTCATTCAAGAGCGCGTGAAAAAGTTTCTGATGAGTGAAACTTGGAAAATATCCTGCGTTGTAAGCCTTTGCGATTTGACTTGAGGGTGAGTAATCTTCAGGACAGTTGAGAGTGGTCTTGTTTTTGGCCGTCGGCGTTAGTGGTTCTTGATTTTCTTTTCTTTCACTTTGTGTATTGACAGCTGTTGTCGTTGTTGATGATTTCTTATTTTTAGTTGACATAATTTACCTCCCATAAAATTGAAAAGGGGAGCGAACCCCCCGATGTTGGAACGGTATTACCCGTCATTAAATTGCGCGATTTTTTTTAGTTAAACTGCTTCAGCAAGTTCTTCGTGAACAGCTTGATTAATACGTTTCTGGACATCGTTTTCAAGATTGGTTAAATCTTCGTTAGTCCATTCTTTAGAGCCTCTGCCGTTTGTAATACTCATAATAGCTTCTTGTGCTAATCGTTGAGCCTCTTGAGGATTATCCTGAAATAAGTGGAGATACTGTTGATACAACGATGATTTTCGCTCTTGAAGTTCCTTTTCATCGATGACTTCAATTCCAGTATCAAGCCACTCTTTGAGTTGTTTACCTATTTCCT
>CAMVMK010000068.1 GCA_947168585.1 uncultured Fretibacterium sp. | reverse complement strand
GAGGCTTGCAAGTCTTGTATCTGAAGCATGAAGTTTTTTGCCGTCTTCAATGTCTTTGCGGATTCTTGCTGCTTCGTTAAGAGCGGCCTCCGCATCTTCATCTTTTTCCGTGAATTTCAAATTGCGGACATTTACGCGGAAAGCAACTACTGCATCGGAAAGATCGGAATTGTTTTCAAGCTGAGCGGCTACACTTTTCTGAAAACTCATATCTAATTGAACCGCTGAAAGACTTCTCCAGCTCATAAAGACGGCCGCGCCGAAAAGAAAAAGGACTATACCGAAGCCCACCGAGAGCTTACCTGTTATTTTCAAGTTTCGTAGCATGACTAAGAAAATACCTCCTGTTTGAAAAGAATTTTGTCTGAAATTAACTCTATAATAACATAAAAAACGGTCTCATGAAAAACATTAGACCGTTAAATTTTTTTATTTCTTAATTTTTATTTTTTCGCCGGAAGTGCTTTTCGTGATGATTTAGGCTTATTATCATCATCTCCGACGTTAAACATTGAGAGCGAATTTCTTAAATCCTGCGCTAACTGTGTCTGTTCGTCAGAGATTTTCGCGGCTCTTTCTGCTACTACTGCTGTAGCGTCCATTGAAGTTTTTATGCCCTCAAGATGTTCAAGAATTTCAGTTGTAGCTTTCGTAACGTTATCAATTCCCTGAGCTATTTCGCGGCTCGAAGCGGCCTGTTCCTGAGCAACGGCGGCAATATTTTGTATTCTGTCGTTGGCTTTGTCGATTTCGCTCATAGCTTCGTTAAGAGAATCTTTAGCACCGTTAGCTTTTTCTACAGTCTGAACTAAAAGTTCTGCGGTTGCGTCGCTTGCTTCTTTAGTGTTTCTTGCTCCGTCCTGTAAGTCGCCCATTAGACCGCGAACACTGTCGGCGGCTCGTCCGGATTCTTCGGCAAGTTTTCTTACACTTTCAGCAACAACTGCAAAACCTCTGCCTGCTTCACCTGCGCGGGCGGCTTCGATAGCGGCATTTAACGCTAATAAATTCGTCTGGTCAGCGATTGAAGTAATCACTCCGATAAATTCGCCGATCTTATCAACGCTTTCAACAAGTCCCTGAAGTTTTTCGCCGCTCTCGTTAGTCTTAGTCTGCAAAATCGCCATATTTGCTATAGCTTCCTGTACTGTTTGAGTAGCGGTGTTGGCAACGTGAGTAACGTTTGAGATAAATTCAGCGCAGTCTGTAGCGGCCTGAGCACTGGTCATTGAAGCGGCTGACATTTCTTCTGTTCCTGCGTTGCTCTGTTCGAGTGAAGCGGAATTGCTTTCCATTAATTTAACTGTGTTAGCTACGGCCTTGCGGACATCGTTAGCACCGTCTAAATTTGCTTTAGCATCTTCGTGCATGGTTGCGGCCTTGTCAGTTGAAGTATTCGCGTTGTCTCTAATATCCGTTATAGCATGACGCAATGAAACAAACATATCTGAAAGAGCGTCGCCCAAATCGCCTAATTCGTCATGGCCTTCGTAATGGAAATCATCACGGACTATTGAAACATCTCCGTCGCGTGCATTGGTAACGAGTTCGACAACACGGGCTAAAGGTTTGCGGATTGAGCCTGCAAGATACATTGCTATTAAAAGTCCTACAATTATTGAAGCTACTGCAAGAGCTATAAGCAATAACATTGAACTTCCTAAATTATTGGAAGCGTTGCCCATAAGTCTTGTAAGGTGGCCTAAGCAGGTACTCATTATTTTTTCGACAACGCCGACCATTTGAAGACTATTTTTTAATAAATCAGTAAATAAAGGGTCTGTTTCAGTGTAAGATTTTAAGACATCGGCGAAACTTGACTTAAATGTTAAGAAAGGTCCGCGCGCGCTTTTTAATTTATTTGCAATTTCGGGGTCGTTAGTAGTTGCGGAGAAATTTTCACAAACTGTCTGCAATTTATTTAACTCGTCAACAACACCGTTCAAAGTTTTTATATCGCGGTACTGCATACCTTCTTGATAACGCCAAGCCGCGTGGGTCAGTGTTGCTGTAGCCGCCTCGATAGTTCTAACGCGTTCAGCTTTGCGCTGTAATTCTGCTTGAATTTTGCCCTGCTCAATATTTCCGAGTGCTACATCTTTGATAGTATTATCTAATCTTTTATATTGAGTGTCGACAACATCGCTTAAAAGTTCCTGCATTTGTGCGATACCTTCGTCTAATTTTTTAACGGCGGCTCTTTTAGTTTTTATCATATTAATTACTTTATCGAGCGCAGTCGTGATATTTCTTACGGCTGTATCGACAGTAGAAGCCTGAGCTAAAATATCAATTCTTGGAACTTCAGAATATAATTTTTTAAGATTTTCAACTTTGGGGCGCAATTCGCTGAGATAGCCCTGAAGTTTTGAAATATCGTCATCGCTTTCAGAGTAACGTAAATCACGGATAGCGGCACGTACCCATGAAACTGAGTCATTCATTGTGCTTGTCATTCCGACGGCCTGAACGACTTTTTCCAAGAAAGTCAATTCTTTTTGAACGCTTGAAATACTTTGCCAGCTGAAAAAGACGGCAACGCCGAACAGAAGCAGCACGAGCCCGAAGCCTAATCCGAGTTTCGCAGTGATTTTCAAATTTTTTAACATTTTATGAAAAATCTCCTTGTGAAATTAAAAAATTTTCGCTCAAAAAAAATTGAGCATTATATTTTTTTATTGAGCAATATCATAGCATGAAAGGTAAGAGGATGAGGGGTGAGGGGTTAGGGGTTAGGGACAAAAAATTCCTGATTATTTATTTTTTACCTGCTAATTGTTTTTTCTCTTCGTCTTTTTCGATCTTAAACATAGCAAGCGAAGTCCTTAAATCCTGCGCTAATTGAATCTGCTCTTCGGAAATTTGCTCAGCCCGTTCAGCGACTTCTGCTGTCTCGTCCATTGAAGTTTTAATTTCTTCAAGATGTTCAAGAATTTCGCTCGTACCTTTTGTAACGTTGTCGATACCCTGAGCAATCTCACGACTCGAAGCTGCCTGTTCCTGAGCAACTGCCGCAATATTTTGAATCCTGTCGTTAGCCTGGTCAATCTGTCCCATAGCACCGGCTAAAGCGTCTTTGGCTTCGTTGGCTTTCTCAACGGTCTGGACTAAAAGTTCTGCTGTCTCATCGCTGGCGGCCTTAGTGTTTCTTGCACCGTCCTGTAAATCCGTCATTAAACCCCGTACACTGTCAGCGGCTCGTCCGGATTCTTCTGCAAGTTTTCTTACACTTTCAGCAACGACTGCAAAACCGCGTCCGGCTTCACCTGCTCTTGCGGCTTCGATAGCGGCATTTAAGGCAAGTAAATTCGTCTGATCAGCTATTGAAGTTATAACGCCTATAAATTCGCTGATTTTGTCAACAGAGTCGACAAGTCCCTGAAGTTTTTCGCCGCTCTCGTTAGTTTTTTCCTGAAGGACGGCCATATTTGCTATAGCGTCCTGAACAACTTTAGTTGCAGTGTTAGCTACTCCCGTAACATTCGAGATAAATTCGGCGCAGTCAGTAGCAGCTTGGGCACTGGTCATTGAAGCGGCTGACATTTCTTCAGTTCCTGCGTTGCTTTCCTGAAGCGATGAGGAATTTGACTCCATTAATTTCACGGCGTTGGCTACGGCCTTGCGGACTTTGTTAGCACCTGCTAAGTTAGCGGCGGCATCTTCCTGCATTACTCCGGCTTTTTCTGTTGAAGTGTCTGCGTTGTCGTGAATTTCTCCGATTGCAACACGCAAAGAAGCAAACATTTCTGAAAGAGCATCGCCCAAATGGCCGAGTTCGTCATGACCTTCATAACGGAAATCAGCGCGTGTTGTTGTCATATCGCCGTCGCGGGCATTAGTAACAAGTTCAACAACTCTGTCTAAAGGTTTGCTGATAGATCTGGCGGTAAAAATAGCTATTACGCTGCCTATAAAGAGTGCTGCTGCTGCAAGTCCGACGAGTAACAGCATGGACTGTCCTATATGTCCGTGTTCCCTTTGAGATATAGTTACAAAGCCTTCAAGGCCGCCTTTATTCATTTCTTCGGCAAGATTGGCAATATCGAGAGCATCTTTCAAAAACGTTTCAAAAAGCGGTCCGGTTTCTTTATAAGCTGTGAGAACGTCTGAAAAACTTGACTTAAAAGCTTGAAATTCGTCGCGGAGATTATTTAATTTTTCTCGAACGTCAGCGACTTTAGTAGTGTTTGCAAAATCGATAACGAAATTATTAAGATTATTAATTAAATCCGAAACGTTATTTAATTCTTTAACATCATCGTTCATCATGCCTTCCTGATACTGCCACGCTATAGTTAAAAGCCGCGTCAGCATTTCTTCAGCACCTTTAACGCGGTCGACTTTGCGGGTCATATCCGAAGCTAAACTTAACACTGTACTGATGTCGGTACTGGTTTTAAGGTCTTTTACGATTTCGTTGATTTCGTCATAAGTTCTTTTATATTGAAGTTCTACTATTTCATTAAAAAGCGGCCTCATAATATTTATATCGGCGGCGAGTTTTTGTATAGCAGATGTTTTTCTTCTTAAAATATTGGCTAATTTTTCAAAGTTAGCGGTACCGTCCTTAAGGGATTTTTCCATGTTGAAAGCGGCGGCAAGCGAGGCCATTCTGGGATATTTGTTATATAAGTTTTTCATTTCTCCTAATTTATTTTGAAGGTCTGAAATGTTTGTCTGAATTTTTTTAATATCTTCTTCACTCTCAGAATATCTCAAATCCCGAATGTTAGCTCTAATCCAAGATACATCGGTATTAGCTTCATTGACTACCCTTAACGAGTCAGACACTATTTGAAGGAACGCAAGTTCACTTTGAACTGCTGACATACTAAACCAGCTGATCACTACGGCAACAGCAAACAACGATAGAACAAGCCCGAAGCCCACTCCAAGTTTTGCGGCAAGTTTTAAGTGTTTTAACATAACTAAATTTAATCTCTCCTTAAAAAATTTTTTGTTACAGCGGTTAAATACTTAAACACTAAATTTTTACGTATAATATCAAAAAAAATTTTTTATGAAAAGATAAAAAAATCCCCGCGGGGTTATAACCTACGGGGAAAAATATTTTAGAGTTTGATTATTAAAATTACTTTCTTTTATGCTTCTGCTGTAATGCTGACTTTTTTGTGAGCTTTGTCCTGACTTTTTTCAGCGACTTCAACGGTTAAAACGCCGTTCTTGAAATTAGCTTTTGCACTTTCTGGGTCAGCTTCGGCAGGGAAAGAAATAACCCTTTCAACTTTGCCCCAGCTTCTTTCGCTCCTGAAATAATTTTTGTCTTTGTCTTCTTCTTTTGCTTCGGATTTCTTTTCAGCTGAGAGCGTCAATCTGTCCGAATAAACATGAAGATCAACATTTTCGGGAGCTATGCCGGGAAGTTCAGCCTCGACGAAAATTTTTCCGTCTTTGCGGTATAAATCAACTTTTGCGCCGAAATTTGCAAAACCTTTTTCAAAAAACGGTTCTGTAATTCCCCAGCCTATTCTGTCGAACATATCCATAGGGTCTTCCATCATTCTTCTCATCATCGGATAAAAATTATCTCTTGCCATTGTAAATCTTCTCCTTTTTAATTCGTAATTATTTTTTAATTTCTATTGTGATTTTCCCTCACAACGCTGCAAATTATAACTCTGACTTTTATAAATCAAATCCGAAAATTTCATGATTTTATTTTAATGACTTTTACTGACCTTTAAGAAATTTAATTTTCAAAATCCTGAATAAGTTTCAAAGCCGAGCATATACAGAGCCATAACGAAAGAAATATTTTTATTTTTTGCGGCGGCTTTAATTTCATTGATAACGGTATCGTTAGGTACTGAAATATTTTCGAGATTATTCACGATTTCTTCAACAACATCAGGAAGAACCATGCACATTTTATAAAAAGCATCGTATTCGCCGGTTACAATTTCATAAAATTTATCCATGCTGACACGGCGGATACGTCGGTGTTTTTGTTTCGAGCCGTCAAGAGAAACTATCCAAGCGATATTTTGAGAACGTTTAGCTATGGCTTCGACAAGAAAGCAGGCACAATCATCATCTTTTAATAATTGTCCCTGCATTTTCATGTAAGTTTTTGCGCTTGATGATGAATTCATTGTATTGTGCTTATTTTTCATTTCTATATAGATCGTTTTAACTAAACCGCACTCGGGAATTTCTATTTTATTCTCGTTTGAAAAAATTACGTCCCAGCCGGAATTAGGAACGAGACAGCCGCTAATGTACTGAAAAATTTTTTGATGAAAATATCCGATGTCATTGTTATTTGATTTATCGCGTTGTCTAAAAATTTCATTTCTTATAATTTCGTCCCATGTATATTTATAAACAGATTTATCAAAAATTAATTTTATAGGATCAACGATATTGCTGTTGAAACGTTCGAGATTAAAAGATTTTAATTTATCACCGTAATGTTGGATAGTATTACGGACGTGTTTTTTGAAATTTTTTTCTGAAATAAAACTTAACGGCCACATTTTATATTCTCAAGTCCTTTTCTTATTTCGGCGGCTATATCTTTTGCTAAATTAACAGGCACAGCGTTTCCTACTTGTCTATATTGACTAACAACGCTTCCGCAAAAATCCCAAGTGTCCGGGAAAGATTGAATCCTTGCATTTTCTCTGACGCTGAAAGGCCGGGCTTCTACAGGATGGCAGCGTTCTGTCTGTTTTTGAGTCGGAGATGTTAGAACGGCTAAAGACGGTTCATCGAGACTCATCCGCCGTAAAATCCCGGTTCGTCCTCCGCCCATATTCCAGCAGCTTTTCATATACTCTTTTGCGATTTCTTCAGGAATATCGCGCCAATAACCTCCGGGCGGTACAAGTTCAAAAATTTTTCGTTTATATTCTGAATAATAAGTACATGGACTTTTGGGAACATTCTGAAGAACATCACGCAAAACTGGTTTATATTCATGAGGAGCAGGAAAATTTATTTTTATATTACCGGCTAAATCTTCGCGTATCCCGATAGTGATAAGCCTTTCACGTTTTTGAGCGTTACCGAAGTCCCAAGCGTTCAAAATTTTTTTCTGAACGGAATATCCACACTCGGCAAAAACATTGAGCATAGTCTGATAAGTTCGTCCCTTATCGTGTGTTAATAGGCCTCTAACATTTTCAAATAAAAAAGTTTTAGGCTGAAGTTTTTTCAAAAATACAGCATAATGATAGAATAAAGTCCCGCGTGCATCTTCAAAGCCGAGTCTTTTTCCTGCATAAGAAAATGCCTGACATGGTGCACCGCCGGAAAGTAAATCAAGTCTGCCTTTTGCAAGATTAAAAAATTCGCAAAGATTTAATTTTGAAATATTAGCAATATCATCGCAAATAACATTCCAAGAAGGTCTATTTTTTTTTAGTGTATCAGCTGCATCTTTATCGATTTCAATCAAGGCTTCAGTGTGAAATCCAGACTGCTCAATACCGAGTGCAAGACCTCCTGCACCTGCAAAAAGTTCTATATCTGTAAATTTTTTCACTATTTTCGTTTACGTTTCGTACCTGCGTGAGATGGAGCATCAGTTTTCCATAAAAATTGCTGCCTCGATAAAGCCGAGCCGCTCAAAGGAAGTTCGACCCAGCCCCAAGGGGTTACAAGCAGACATCTTAAAGAAATTCCCTGCTCAGCTAAAGCATCTACGTGCGGAATAAATCTAACGACATCATCAAGGACAAAAGAGTCGCTGAGTATCCAAACTCTGCGGCATTTTCCGCGGCTGAATATAGCAGCGTGGTCTATAGCGGCACGGAGTCCGCCTTCGTAATCGGGAGGAGCGAGACTTATAATTATTGAGTCGGATTTATCGCCGGATCTTTTTGAATTAGGAATAAAGTCCGCAAATTCTTCTAGATTGCTTAAACGCGAATAAAGATCTTCGAGGCTTCCTGTATCGTCTTCTAAATCTTGGCCGAAAAATTCAGCAAAAATATCGCGCGGTTCATCTTCAGCTTCTTTTTTATTTTTATTAATAGCGTCATTCATCCATTCGCGTACTATATTAACGGCCTCAAGAATATAAGCAGGATATTCAGTCTCGGAAATTGCTGACAATAATTC
>CAMVMK010000067.1 GCA_947168585.1 uncultured Fretibacterium sp. | reverse complement strand
AAATTTTCTTAAGCCGAAACGATCTCTTTGATTTTCATTAAGCGGCTTAAAGTTGAACGTTCCTGTTCGTCTAACTTCATGCTGATATAGCGTATAGTCTCGGCCAAGTTCGGTATCATGACGTATTCGAGAGCGTTAACTCTTCGGCGCGTCCTTTCAATTTCACCGGCCATTAATCTAATAGCTTTCTCTTCAGCAGCAAGATGAAGCAGCCTCACGATTAACTTGCTGAACTGTTCGAGAGCCGCATCAAGCAATAAAGGAATATTAACGAAGCCGTAATTAACGGGGTTTCCTTCCTGCTTAACATCGTATTCCGGAACCATTACGCTCATGACGTTATGCCAATCTACTGTTAAAGTCGATTTAGCACCCGGAAAAATTAAAGCCTGCTCCAAAATTTCCGGCGTTGTCTGTGCCCGCGATAAAACAAAAGTCCCGTAACACTCCGCTAATTCTTTCTCGACTGACTCTCTTAATTCTTTGCCTGCGCGGGCTTTCTCTAAAAATGCTTTGATTAAAGCGTCCTGCTTATCTTTCAAGAGTTTATGTCCGCGTTTGGCTACAGCAAGTCTTTTCTTGAGCTTTGAAAGCTCCATTCGGTTAGGATTGACATTGATTCGAGCCACTGTCAAATCCCTCCTTTAATTTTCGCCCTTTTCAGCTTTTGCCTTCAGTAAAGGGTTCAAATATTTTTCAATGTAAGCGTCTCTAATTCTCTTTAACTCTTTGACCGGGATCATCGTCAATAAGTTCCAGCCGAGTTCGAGAGTTTCTTTGATAGTTCTGTTCTCGTATTCGCCCTGACGGATATATTTATCTTCAAAGACTGTCGAGAATTTAGCGAACGCTTTATCTTCATCGGACAATGCTCCCTCGCCCAAGATAACCGCAAGTTCTTTAGCTTCTTTGCCCCTCGCATAAGCCGCAAATAACTGGTTCATCAAATCGGCGTGGTCTTCACGGGTCTTTTCTTTGCCGATACCTTTATCTTTAAGTCTTGAAAGTGAAGGCATGACATCAACCGGCGGATAAATTCCCTGACGGTGAAGGCTTCTGCTTAAAATAATCTGGCCTTCAGTGATGTATCCTGTTAAGTCGGGGATCGGGTGGGTCTTGTCGTCTTCAGGCATCGTCAAAATCGGAATCTGAGTGATTGAGCCTTTTTTGCCTTTCAATCTTCCGGCGCGTTCATACATTGTAGCAAGGTCTGTATATAAATAGCCTGGATAGCCGCGGCGGCCGGGAACTTCTTTACGGGCCGCTGAAATTTCGCGCAAAGCCTCGCAATAGTTCGTCAAGTCCGTGAGAATTACAACAACGTGCATATCACATTCAAACGCAAGATATTCGGCTGCTGTAAGAGCAATACGCGGGGTTGAAATTCTTTCGACTGCGGGGTCGTCAGCTAAGTTGATATAAAGAACTGTACGCTGTAAAGCTCCCGTGCGTCTGAAGTCTTCCATGAAGAACGAGGCTTCTTCAAACGTGATACCCATAGCCGCAAATACAACCGCGAAATCTTCATGGCCGCTTATAACTGTAGCCTGGCGTGCAATCTGAGCCGCCATTCTGTTATGAGGAAGTCCCGACGCTGAGAAAATCGGCAGCTTCTGACCTCTGACCATCGGGTTAAGTCCGTCTATTGTCGAGATACCTGTCTGAATGAACTCCGAAGGGAAGTCTCTCGAGAACGGGTTCATGGGCATACCGTTAATATCTAAATTCTGCTCCGCGATTAAAGGCGCACCGCCGTCAATGGGGTCTCCGCGTCCGTTAAAGACACGGCCTAACATGTTGCGGGCAACAGGAAGAGTTACGACTTTGCCGAGAAAACGTACTTTTGTATCTTCGTTTTCAATTCCTGAAGTACCTTCAAAGACCTGAACTAATGCGCGGTCGCTTTCGATTTCAAGGACTTTGCCCCTGCGTTTCTCGCCGTTTCCTAAAGTGATTTCAACGAGTTCATCATAGCGAACGTCCTGAGTTTTCTCGACCATCATAAGAGGGCCGGAAATGCTTGAAATTGTTCTGTATTCTCTAGGCAGCATTGCTATCACCTCCGACAGGGACTATTGCATTAATCTGCTCTTTCATAGTGTCGTCAAGTTTGTCGATCTGAGCGATGTCTTTTTCCTCTAAGTATCTCATTCTTGCGATCTGTTCACGAACGGGCAAATTAAATAATTTATTCATCGGCGCGCCCTTGTGTAAAGCGTCAAGTCCGGCATGATGGAAATTAACGATAGTCTTCAACATCTTAAACTGCTTATCCATTGAAGCATAAGTATCAATTTCATGGAAAGCGTTTTGATGCAAAAAGTCTTCACGTAAAGATTTCGCCGTCTCCATTACCATTCTTTCATCACGTGAAAGAGCGTCAATACCGACAAGTCTAACGATTTCATTTAACTGCGATTCCTGTTCAAGCAGGCTCATAGCTTCAATTCGGAGGCCGCTCCACTGGTCGTCAAATTTTTCGTCCCAATAAGCGTCAAGTCTGTCAGTGTAGAGCGAGTAACTTGAAAGCCAGTTGATCGCAGGGAAGTGTCTTTGATAGGCCAAGTTAGCATCAAGTCCCCAGAAGACTTTTGTAACTCGTAACGTGTTCTGTGTAACGGGCTCTGAAAGGTCGCCGCCGGGAGGTGAAACAGCTCCGATAACAGTGATTGAACCTTCGCGGCCTTCTTTGCCGTTTACAATACAGCGTCCTGCTCTTTCATAGAAACTCGCTAAACGTGTTCCTAAATAAGCCGGATAACCTTCTTCGCCGGGCATTTCTTCAAGTCTTCCTGACATTTCGCGGAGAGCCTCAGCCCAACGGCTCGTTGAGTCTGCCATTAATGCTACTGAATAGCCCATATCGCGGTAATATTCAGCAAGTGTGATGGCCGTGTAAACGCTTGCTTCACGGGCAGCAACGGGCATGTTTGAAGTATTAGCGATAAGAGTTGTACGCTTCATCAAGGGCTGACCGGTCTGAGGGTCGTCAAGTTCCGGGAACTCTAATAAAACGTCTGTCATTTCGTTACCGCGTTCGCCGCAGCCTACGTAAACGACTATTTGAGCTTGAGCCCATTTAGCAAACTGGTGCTGAATAACAGTCTTGCCTGAACCGAAAGGTCCGGGAACGCACGCAGTTCCGCCGAGAGCAACAGGAAAGAAAGCATCAACAACTCTCTGACCCGTCGTCATAGGAACGTTAGGTGCAAGACGTGTCTTAACGGGACGAGGCTTACGGACAGGCCAGCGCTGAAGCATTTTAACTTCGTGCTTTGTTCCGTTGTCGTCAATGACAGCAATAATATCTTCGATTGTGTGATCGCCTTTTTCGATTTTAGCGATTTTGCCTTTGACTCCGTTAGGCACCATAATTCTATGCTCAACGACTACAGTTTCTTGAACAGTTCCTAAAATATCGCCCGCTTCAACTTCATCGCCGACTTTAACTTTAGGTTCAAAATTCCATTTTTTATTTCTGTCAAGGGCAGGGACGCTGATACCGCGCGAAATAAAATGACTGTTCGCGGCTTTCTCGATTAATTCAAGCGGTCTCTGTATTCCATCGTAGAACTGCTCAATAATTCCGGGCCCAAGTTCTACGCTCAAAGGCTCTCCGATTGAGACAACAGGCTCGCCGGGCATCAATCCTGAAGTTTCTTCGTAAACCTGAATTGACGCTTTGTCGCCGTTGACCTCAAGTATTTCGCCGACAAGTCCGAGTTCGCCGATATGCACAACGTCCTGCATACTTGCGCCTTCCATGCCGCCAGCGATTACAAGAGAGCCGGAGATTCTCTCTATAGTTCCTTTAATTTCTTTTTTCTCAGGCATTTTTATAATCTCCCGCCTCCATATTTATCTTTCCGCAAAAATATCCATACCGACGGCCTTCTCTACGCTGCTCCTGATTGAAGCAAGCCCTGCCCCTGTAGCTCCCGAAGGCCCGGGAACAGGAAGGACGCTGGTTTGATAATTATCGTTAATTTCCTCGACTTTGTCCGCAAATTCTACGAACAAATCTTCCTGAATAAAGACTACGGCGTAATCTTCACGCGCTAATTTTTCTAACTCAGACTCGAATGTATTTCGGTTTTCAGCCGTTAAAATGACGCTCTTAACTCCGACAGCCTGAAAAGGTAAAGCCATTTCATAACTTCCGATAGCCGCCATAGGTTTACTATCTGCCATTGCTTAACAGCCTCCTTCCGAATTCACGGTCAAGACCGCCGGCCACACAGACTAACGCAACGCGCATATTCCGGGCTTCTGCTTCTTTTGACAACAGGAACAATAAAACATTCGCAGGAGCGTCCATTGAATATTTAGCTTTTTCAAGAACTTTCAGCAGATAATCATCAAGAGCTTTTGAAACATCGCTTAAACTTGCATTTATATCACTCTGTTCGTTAAGAGCGTTTAAGACTGCTCCAATGTCAGTGTAAGATAAAATTCTGCTCCAAGTTTCCTGCGGTTCGCTTAATAATTTTGCCATGTCGTCCGGCCTTATAGTACCGCCCTCGTGAAAGAACGGTAAAGCCTTAGCAGGTTCGTATTTCATGCGCGAAAGTCTGACAGCCGCACGCAAATTTTCAGCGTCAATCTTGAATTTAACCCACTGAATAATATCAGGCATCTTCAAATCTTCTGCAACTTTTAACATAGCTTTGAACATCTGATGATCCACTAAAAGTTCGACCGCTTGAGCGTTTTTAGTTGCGTCCCAAAGCTGCCAGCACTGCGGAATTAAATCAGTGAGCCCGTAAGGCAAAAAGCCGTATTCTTCCGTCTCGATAGCGTTCGTTAATTCTTCAGTGTCAATCGTTCCTAATTTAGAAATTAAATCGTAACGACGGCCTTCAGTCTCTCCGCCTCTGACTTTGAATAAGCCTTTCAGCAAAACTTTTACGTTATGAAAATCATAAGGCAGTCTGAAAATATCGAGTATTTCTTTGTCCGGTACAAAACTCTTTAACTCTTCACAAGTCGCTAAAATTTCCGAGTCAATGGCCTTATCAAAATTCGCTGTTCCAGTCTGCGAAATCCACTGCGAATAAGAAGTCTCGCCGAGTGCCTTTAATGCGTCGTCAATATTTGCGCTGTCCATAAGGCGCGAAAAGAAAGCCGAGTCCAGTAAGTGATTTTCCATACCCCGCAATCTTGATACGGCGTATACGTAACTCCCACTCACGGCCGCACCTCCTTACGCAAATAACCGTTTCACTACTTCGGTCTCAATGTCAGCGCGGCAGTCAGCTAATAACATTTCCCACGAGCAGTTAGTATCGATTTTCTCATTTCTTAAAATAAAGCCTCCGGCTATCGGCAGCTTTTCATTTGAAATTGTGAGCGATGTGCTGTGAGAGGCGTTATAGCCGTCTATCCAACGCTGGTCTAAATGTTTCTCGTTTTTGCCGACAAACACAACTTCTTTGCCCGTTGATACAGCCTGAGCTAATAATTTATCAGCGAATTTTACATATTTATCGGGAGCAAGTTCTACTAACTGCTTTAATGCAGCGTCAAATGCTTCACCGACTAAACGCTGACGAACGCCTAAATCGACTCTTTTAGCGTCAAGTTCCGCAACTATTTCGCGCCGTCTTAAAACTTCGGGCTCTTCTTTGCCGAGTCTTACAGCGTAAGAATCTTGAATTTCTTTAATTTCGGCGTTAGCTTTGCGGCTTATCTCGCGGACTTTTTCGTCATTTTCGGCTTCGATTGCTTTTATCTTGGCCTGCCCGTCGGCTTGAATTTTTGCTTTAATGTCTGCAAGTGCCATTTCTCAACACCTGCCCGATTAGCCTACCTGTACTCCCATGAGCATTAATATACTCGTAAGAAGGGCAAGAACTGCGTAGGTTTCAACCATTGCCGGGAGGATAATCGCTTTACCCATTGCTTCGGGCTTCTTTGAGATCATCTGAATTGAAGCCGCAGATGTTTTGCCCTGCCAAATTGCTGAATACCAGCCGACTACTGCGATAGGAAGGCATGAAGCGAAAATCTGAAGTCCCTGATTCCATGTGAGAGCGACTGCGCCCGCACCGCCAAGCAAGCCTAATTTATTAAGGACGAAGAAAGCAATTAAAAGTCCGTAAATTCCCTGCGTTCCGGGAAGAGCCTGAAGAATTAAGCATGAACCGAATTTATTCGGGTCTTCGGTCATAACGCCTGCTGCTGCTCCGCCTGCAACACCGATTCCGATTGCTGAACCGATTCCTGCAAGAGCCGCCGCGAGTGCTGCTCCGAACAGTGCGAGTGAAAGTCCTAACATTTCCATAGTGATTTTTACTTCCTTTCTAAAAAAATAAATTAAAAACTTTACGCTTTTACATTAATATATTCCTGTGAAAGCGTCATCGGGGTGAACGGTTCGCCGCCGCCCGAGTAAAACTTACCGAAAAATTCAACATACTGAAGTCTCAACGGGTGAACAAATGAGCCCAATATGTTTATAGCTATGCTGAATAAATGTCCTCCGACTATTACGACAACAGCTACCAGCCAGCCTACGTAAGGAATATCAGCCGCCAGTCCGCCTAAAAGGTTAATAACCATTCCGATAACTGCCGAGCCGAAACCTAAAGCTAAAAGTCTGCTGTAACTTAAAATATCGCCTAAATATGAAGTCGAGCCGTAAAGAGCCAAAAATCCTGAAATTATCTTATTAATAATTCCTTTCTTTTCTTTTCCGGCATAGAAGAAAATTATTACAGCTCCTAATACCGCCATAACTTTACCGATGTCCGTGAAGTGAGCAGGCAACATTCCGCCCAATCCCACGCCGAATAAGCAAAGTCCGACGATAAATAAAAACCACGAAATATCGTTGCCGATAGCGTTTATAAAATCTTTATTGCGGATTTTGTCATAAGCCGCTACTAAAAGCCCGAACATTAAATGAATAACGCCTAATAAAAGCGAAATTCCTAAAACCTGCATCGGGTTTGTCATCGGGTCAACGAGCATTAATGAATTTTTCAACGGAATTAAGAACGGCAGGAAACTGTCAATGAAATTCCCGAAGAAACTTCCCGAAATTACGCCGTAAATAAACGTTGAAATTGAACAGAATAAAAATAATTTGATAAATTCTTTCACGCCCGAAGAAATCTTTTTATATTTCTTGAAGACATAAAGAATAGCTCCAAAAACTACAAGCGCGTAACCTGCATCGCCTAAGCACATTCCAAAGAAAATCCAGAAGAAAGGCGCAAGAAGCGGCGTAGGGTCAATGCCTCTATAAGTCGGCGAAGAATAAAGTTCCGTCAAAATATTAAACGGTCTTACTAAATTCCCGTTGTTAAGCAAAGACGGCGGCTCTTCACCGGGCTCAGGGTCAGTGAGTGTTAAATCAATCTCAGGACTTATAGCCTCGATTTTTGCTTTAATATCTCCGGCCATATCCGCAGGCACCCAGAATTTTGTGAGCATTGCACATTCAGTAGCGTCGCTCTTGGCCGTGCCGTTATAGCGTCCTGCCAAACTATTATAATAATCTGAAAGTTTTTGAACTGTCAGCATATTAGCATTAGCAAGTTCGGCCATTTTGGCGGCCAATTCTTTTTCTTTTGCCTCAAGAGTTAAGATTGAAGCCGTGATTTTTTCTTTTTCTTCCGATGCTGAAAGTGCAAAAGACGCTGGAATTTCAACAGCTGAAAATCCGTTCTTAGATAAAGCCTCGCGGACTTCACTCTCAGCAGAACGCGAATAAATCACAACAGCATAAACTTCCGCAGGTTTTTCTTTCTCGTTAAAAGGCGCGATTATTAACTCCGTATCGTGAGCTAATTTCGAGAAATCACCGAGTGCGGCTTTAAGTCCGGGCAGATTTTCAGGCTTCACAGTTCCGGCTAACGCTGTGAGAGTTTTAGTGCCCTCCGTAAAAATCGACAAAGGATAATCAAGGAAAGCCAACGAAGACAAAATCGAATCGTTTAATTTTGCCTCAGAAAGTTTTAATCTTACTTCCCCTGTCTCGTGTTCGACCGCGCGCACAGTGTCGCAGATCGACTTCAAATCCGTATTTTTCGCAAGCTCTTCGAGTTCCGTCATCGTAGCTTCAGGTCTTTCGCCTAACATTCTGTCTAAAGCCGGAATAGGGTCGACATAGTGAGGCGTTAAAGTCCTATTGAGATAACGAACATCAGCAAGCTTCTCATCAATGCTTGAAATAAGTGCCTGAATTTCAGCGGGACTTGAAGAATTTTCGTTTTCAGTCGTGCTGATAATCTGACAGGCTCCTGTTTCCTGCAGAACGGCGGCTATTTGTTCGTGAACGGATTTGTGATAATAAAGTTCCGCCTTTTTAAGCCTGGCTACTCCCATATTTTTTCATCACCTCTTCCGTTATGAATGAAGCCGCAGCTAAGATTTTGTCCTTATGTTTCGCGTAAAAATCTTTTGCTTCTCCTTCGCGTTTTTCTAAAGTTGCTTTAGCTTTTGCCTCAGCAGCTTCTTCGGCGCGACGGATTTTGTCTCTGAACTGGCGGGCAGCGTTCTGTCGTGCTTC
>CAMVMK010000066.1 GCA_947168585.1 uncultured Fretibacterium sp. | reverse complement strand
GGCACTTTCATAAACAAAGAATTTTTTACCTAAAAATCATTTTGAGCCATTACCGGATTAGGAGCGGGAGCAGGATTTAGACAGCTTAGAAGATTTACGCCGTCAGCAAGACTTGAAAGCAAGATTAATCAAGTTTTAGATGAAAGTGTAAAGGAAATAGCGGACGTATCAAGAAAGATTGAAAAAGGCGAAATAAGCCTTGATGACGTTGCAGGAGAAGACCCGATAGTATTTATTCCTAAATCAAAAATCACGCCGGAAATAGCTAAGGCACTCGATATTCAAGAAGAAGAATATGTTAATGAAGATGACGAAGTTGTAAATGCAAGCAGGAACGAGGAAGTAGAAGACAATATCACTGATGAAAACTCTGAAAGCGTAAGCAATGAGGGAGAAAATACAAATGAAGAAAATCAAGAAGAACAAAGCGGAGAAGAAAATAACGATGAGATCGCCGTCAGAAAAAGCACGTGGGATAAATTTGCGTCCGAAAATCCCGAAGAGGCCGAAACTTTAAGCGGCGTTATTCGTGAGGGTGTTCAAGGCGTAACGGTAAGGGAGCAGCTTGCAAGGAAATTTCAAGAGAAAATTCAAGCAGTAGCGGAAAATTCAGAGGTCAAGAAAGAAAAAGACCGCTTGAAACAGGAATTTATAGACGCCGGACGAGATGAGAACGAGGCCGAAATTTTATCAACTATGGCGGGAATTGCGGCTATCAGAATGAGCGAGCAATATCCGAATGTAAGTATTCAGCAGGTTATGAATATCACGGCTAAGAAAGTCGGCGGCAATGATAATTTAGGAGTTAGAGAAAGCCATAATCAAGCGTTAAATAATGAGGTAGATTTAGATACTGAATTTGAAGTTGAACCGATTGAATTAACCGGCGAAATACCAACTAAAGAAGAATTAACGCAAAAATTAAGGAGCTTACTTAGCAGCGGCGAAATTATCACAAAAGATAATTTAGGGAATATATCGCTTGGGAATAACACAAAAATCAAGCATGTAGTACATTCAAGCCGCCGTGAAAATTCTTTGAATACAGAAGCGCAGGAATTACGCGGACGTGCTTTGTCGTCTATTCAAGAATTGATAAATAATTCTGTACTTGTTGAAAGTGCTCCAAATAAAAAAACAGATAAGAAACCTAATGTAGTTGCATATCACAGATTTTTCACGCCTATAGCAACGACTGACGGAAATTATTATGCGGTCAGGATTGTAGCAGAAGAGAGCAAAAACGGGACATTAAGACCTATTCAGGCAGTGTTGTATGATGTAATTATTGAAGGGAAAAAGAAAATTTCTCCTCTGCCCCAGACGTCCTCTCAAAATGAGACTTCCCCCGATCTGCATAACGAGAAATTAAAAATAACTTTACGTGAATTACTCCAGAATGTCAAGGACGCAGACGGCAATTTGTATATCACGCCGGGAAATAATCAGGGCGAGCGAGAAATTTATAATCAGACTGGTTTTCACGGAACGCGCCACATAATTGAGGATAATAAATTTAATGTAGATAAAATCGGTATAGGCGAGGGAAATCAGGCATTCGGCTGGGGAATTTATTTAGCAGAAAACCCTAAAGTTGCGAAATTTTACAGGGTTGCAGGAATGGAAAAATTTGATATAACCGTAGCACACAAAGACGGCAATATATATAAATTCACATTTGGGGATAAAAGTAACGGATATAGCAAGAATATTAATTATTCAAACGGGATAGGCTTTTATAACAACTGGGAAAATACGGAAAATTTATCGCGCGAAGAATTTTTAGTTTTAGACCAGATTGAAAAACTGGTGAACAATAGGAATATTCGCAACGCTGCAAAAATCAAAAACATATTAAGAGAAAATGCTCAATATGAATATGAACGCAGGGAAAAGAAAAACGCTCTTACACCGAAATTTCTCAGCAAACATCAGGCGACTTTAGATTTTATCGAGGCCGTTGAAATTAAGGCAGTACCTGCAAAAGGGAATTTTTACAAAATCGAGGGTATACCAGAGAACGATGAATTATTAAACTGGGACGAACCTTTTAACGGGCAAACCGGGAAAGTTCAAGATGAGCTAAATTCCTTAATCCAGTATTTAGAGACTGAAACAGATTTCGAGAAAAAAACGGGACACAACCCGAATGATTTTAGAAATATGGAAGGTCAGAAAATATATAAAGAGTTAAGCCAGTATTTAGAGGACGGTCAAAAAGGCGCGTCAATGCTGCTTAATAAATTCGGTATTCCGGGCTTGCGATATTTAGATGCGTACAGCAGACCAAAAAGCAAGCACAACACGAACAAAGAAACAGACAAAGAAACGAAAAAAAAGACTTATAATTTCGTAATTTGGGATACTCATATGGTTGAAGTTGCCGAAATTAGCGAGGACAGTGATAATGAAGCAAAAGAGTATTTTCAAAAAATAGAGGCGGAAAAAAACAAGGAAGCAGAAGTTGTCGAGCAGAGGCAGCCTAAAGGAACGCGGGAAGAGCGTATTAAGTTTTATGAAGAGTTCGACAAAACACACGAGCGTCCGGCTTATCTTGATACAGGATACGTTGAAGCTAAAATCACGGATCACGGGAGCATGATTGAAATAGAATTTTTGGGAGAGCGTGCTAACGGAATTTCAAGAAGAGAAAATTTACCTTCGGGCAGAAGAGCTGACGAAACAGAGCGGCAGAGAGTAATTAAATATATGCTTCATGACGCTATACCGGAACTTGAAATGCGAGTGCATGACTATTTCAGCGGATTTCCAACGATTGAACTTTCTAATAAATATAATGAATACCGCAACGGACCTCTTTTTGAACTTTCCGATGAGCAGAAGAAAGAAATTTTAGACGCGGCCGAGAAAGAAATTCAGCGGATTATGGGAGCTCCTTTGTCGCAAGAGGGGCGCGAACTGCTTGAAGCGCAGCGTTACGGGAGTCTGCCTAAAGGCAGTGAGGGGTTAGGAGTTAGAAGTGAGGAAGTAAAAACAACTACAGAACAGGAAACTCAAGAGACGGAGGAAGTTGAAAACGATACTGACGGAACATTAACCGATAAAAAGTGGGGATTGCCTAAAGGTTATAGAGTTGAAGGAGCAGAAAATCCCAAGAGCTTAAAAGGAGCAAAAAAGCATCAATTTGTACTTCGCAACGGGAAACGCGACTGGGGCTATGTTACTGAAGATTTAGCACAGGGACGCGCTGATGTTCCTATAGGTCCTATTAGAGTTCAAGCAGGTAATAGAGAATACGGATTGAAACATGCTATTACTAAACACATGAACGTTATTTTAGATAATGCTGTAAATATCGAAGCATTTATTGAAGATGTCATAGACAACGGGAATGAAATTATACCTGTCGGACGCGATAAACAAGGACGCTTATCTGAGTTTTTAGTAGTATGGAATGACACTAAAAAAAATCAAAATTCTGTTGTTATTGCATGGGAAGAAGACGGCGGATATTACACATTAAAATCTGCTTATCCAGCTGATAGCGATTATATTAAAAAACAAAAATCGCTGTCTTTTGGAACTACCCAAACGCCGAACCCGGCTTCGGCCTCAATCGCATACGTCAATGATAAAACATTACCGGGAAACAATGACGCTACACGCTATGAGGACAGCGATAATAATCAAAGTTTAACGGAGAATGTTAAGAATGTCAACGAGGAACAAAGTAATGAAGCGGCAAATAAAACCGAGACGAAATTTATGCCGAACGGGGAATTTTCTTTTTCGTATTCTGATAAAGACGGCAAGCACACAGATTATTTCAAAGTGGATAAAGATGATGAAACTTTTTATATTATTTATAAAAGAGGCATTAATGGGTTATTTTCTGACATGTTTGCCTTACAATCCGGCGATTTATTTCAGTTTGCTTGGGGTAAAGAGTTTTATCGTGATATTGCAAGTGATATTATTACAGAAGATTTTAAGAGAAGCGTTGAAGAGGCTATAAAAAGATTAGGGGAAAATAATCAGGAACAGGAGCAGGAGCAAGAAGCCGAAAAAATCAACGAGTATAAAAAACGGCTTAATCAATATCGGGAATGGGCAAACGTGCAGCCTGTTGAACTTCCTAAATTAAAGCGCAACGCAACGCAGGAAAAAATAAAACAAGCGGCGGACGAGGCTATTACAAAATTATTAGAAGCGTTTACAATTACCGACACCAGCGGGAGCAAGCATATATTGAGTGAACCGCTTGAAAAATCTCTTATGACTGCTCAAAGTCCGTTACTTATTGAAATAGCTCAAAAAGCAAATGAGTTAGTTCATAATGAGAAATTATACGAAGCAAATAAAAAGGATATTCCGACATATAAAAAGAGTAAACTTATCTGGTTTATCAAATATTATCTTTCCGAGTTTCACACAGGACATTCAGTCGGAGTAACGCTCCGAGAATTAAAACGCGGGATTTTGCTATTCCAAAAGGAATTAGGAGAAATCAGCGATGGCGTTTACAAGTCAGCGATAAGTTTTATAGATAAGAACGGCGCGGATAAATTTAACGATAATGTTCTCGCGGAGATTATCAAGGAAGAAGAAGCAGCAAACACGCAAGCCGAACAGGAACAGGAGCAGCAAACCGAGCCTAAATTTGACCTCACGCCGGAAGAAATCGAAAAATTTTCTAATGAAACACAGGAAGCTGAAAAACCGAAACTTCAAATAACAGTTGAAGAAATGGAAAGGCTTATCGGCGTTGATGATGAAGAAGAAGATTTTTACGAGGAATACGAAGATGAAGAGAACGAGGAACAAGAACCTAAATTTAACCTCACGCCGGAGCAGATCGAAGAACTTTTTGAAGATGAAAATCAAGACAGCGAAGATTTAATCTACGGCGAAAAAGGCGAGCAAGTTCCGCAGTTTACCCCGACACAACAGCCGGAAGCACAGGAACAAGAGACAGAACAAATCAACGCGAGCACTTCATGGGAAAAAGGCAAGCCGTCAAACATTGCGGAAAGTTTAATCGAGTTTTTCAGCACTGCTAATAAGAGCAGCGGATTTCACGAGTTTGCTCATCACATTATGCGGGTTATCGGGGACGTTGTTGAAGCTACTGAATACGGCGATAATCCCGATTATTTGCTGATTAATGACTTCAATATGATACTCGAAAATGCCGGTGTTTCACGTGAGGAATATGAAAATAACGAAGAAAAACGAAATCAAGCGCAGGAATATTTTGCGACCTCATTCGAGACTTATTTATCGGAAGGACATGCACCTAATAAAGAATTAGTTAGTGCATTCGAGAGAATTAAGCAGTGGTTCGTTGAAGTCTACAGGGATATTAAAGAAGCGTTAGGCGTTGAACTTAACGATGAGATGAGAGACTTTTTCGACAGGCTTTTAGCTACACCGGAACAAACGGCAGAACAAAAGAGTATAAACGATATTAATTCGTTGTACGAGGCAACACAGGAAGAATTAGAATTTACTCAAGACGAAATAGAACGCCTCGAAGCAGAACAGGCCGAAATTCAAGCTCAACAGGAATTATTAGAAGAAATGGCGGGCTATGAAGAGCCTACAATCCCGCAAGAAGTCAACGACAAAGTAGAGAAATATCTTAATGATAAAGAATACGAAGGTCTTGACGATGAATTATTCCAAGCAAAATTAAGGAGTGCTAAATCCAAAAGCGCAAAATTACAGGCTTTCAAAGAGAAAGACAGACGGGAAGCAGAGAATTTATACGCTCCTTATATCGCAATTAATACGGATACGCTGAACGCGTTTTTACAGCAGGCCGGTATTGACGCGACAAGAAATTATCTGAAAGAAAGAGCGGAATATATTCAGAAGTTAATTAAGAATTTACAAAAGAGACTTCCTGGAAGTTATGCGCAAGTTTTGCGGGAACAGAAAAAAGCTGAAAAAACAGGGCAGAAAGGCGAAACTCTTAAACAAGCCCAATCTGAATATAACGCCATAAAGAGCGATATTGACGCACTTATCAACGAGCAAAAAGAAATTTCAGACAGCGCGGAATTTCTTAACAGAATAGACCCGAACGAAATAAAAGAAAGTATCTCGTTTGATAACGCCATGATGACGCTTGCTGAAGCTATTAACAACGGCTTGAAACTTGCTGAACGTTACGCCGGAATTGTTTATAATGAAGCTCAAGAAACACAAAAAGCAGAGAGTGAACGCAGAGCACAAGCTGAAATTCAATCTATAGAAAATATGAATGAATATCAGATTAACAAATTAAACAGCGAACACGAAGCCGAAATTAAAAAACTCAAGGAGCAGCAAGCCGCCGAGATAGCAGAATTAGGAGAGGGCAGCAAAGAAAAAATAGCGGAACTTAAATCCAAATATGAAAATAAGATTGCGGAATTAAAAGCAGCGCACGCTGAGAAAATAAAAACTCTCCGCGAAAATTCAAGAAATAAAACCGCTGAAAAAATCGCAAGCCTCAAAGAACGCTACAAACAAATGAAAGAACGCCAGCGCGAACGGCTTAAAATCCGTCAAGAGTACAACAAACTCACCGGACAAATTAAGCGAATGGCAAAAAGCAAAAATATCATTTGGAATAAGCAGCAGAAAATCAAAGAAGTTTTAGGGACTTACGATAATTTAATTCAGAAAAATTACAGCCTTGACGATGTCCGCGAAATTCACAGGCAAGTTGAAGAACTCTACGAAACGGGAAAGCGGGAACTCGAAGCTAAGAAATTACTAATCAGAGAACGCAACGCCGAAACGAGAGCAAAACTCACGGCGACTTTGCAAGAAGACTACGACAAGCGTCCTAAAAAAATTATTAAAGGCCGTGAAGATTTAGGGAAAGACTACAGCGGAATTAAAGGCAAGGCGAGAAAAATTTTAGACTGGTCAACGGCTAACATGCTCGGTGCTCAAAGGTTTTTCGACTGGTTAGACGGCAATAAAAAATATCAGGGTGTCTGGAATAAATTTATGTCGGATCAGGTCAACGAAGCCCACACTCAGGAATTAAGGCATAAATTCAGACGCTTAGGAGAATTTGAAGCTAAGAGGAAAGAACTCGGGATTAATTTAAGCAGTCTTAGAAATACGCGTGTTATTGACATTAACGGCGGAGAAGATTTTACAATCAGCGAGTTAATGGGAATTTACGCCGGATTAAAAAATGAAAAAGCTAAGCAGGCAATTCTCAACGGGAATTTTGCAAATGCTAAAGACTTAAACGAGGCCAACGAATGGGCGGCTAAATGTGTCGAAGCTCTGACGGACAAAGAAAAAGAACTTGCAGATTTTATTATTCAAGAGTACGAAAATAATTTTGACCGTATCAATGACGCTATTATTGACGTTTACAATCAGGGAATGGAGCATGAAGAAAATTACACACCCATGCGGCGGCTTGTTTTTGAAACTCACAGGGACGGAGTTTTTGACCCGGACGCGGCAGAAAACGCAGCTAAACAAGGCGCAGGATTTAGGAGCGTTGAAAAAGGATTTACCGAAAACAGAAAGAAAATCAGGCCGGAACACCAGCAGGGAATTGACTTAGATTTAATTTCGATATGGCATTCTCAAGTTGCAGTTCAAGAACACGCGGCGGCCTTTGCAGGATTAATCCGGGACATGAGAAGCGTATTATTTGCAAGGAATAAAGACGGCGGCGCAACTGTTTACCAGATGATAAAGGCTACGAGAGGACAGGCGGCAGCTACTAAAATCCGTCAATATTTCAATATCGCGGCAACGAGCGATGCCCTTAATGCTTATGACGCATTAGAGGGAATTTCAAAAGTTATGGCGCGTAATATGAGTATTGCGTATCTTTGCGGAAATTTAGGGACAATGGCCAAACAAACGGGCTCATTCCCGAGAGTTTTAGTCTATGCCGGACCTACAGCAACATTTAACGCGTTAGGACAATTTTTAAGACACCCGAAAAAGTTTTTAGCAGAGTGTTATAAACTCGATCCGCAATTAGAAGACAGACAGCGGGACAGTTTTATTGACGAACTCATAAAAGGCGGACGCGGAAAAATAGACGTTGCATACGGGAATGTGTTAAAAGCGATGTCAGCTCCTATCGGATTTTCAGACCGTATAACGTCAGCAATAGTATTTAAGGCAGTTTATGACGCAAATATTAAAAAAGGTTTGTCGCATGATGACGCAGTTCGAGAAGGTCAAAGAGTAGTTTTATTGACACAGCCTAATACACAGGCCAAAGATAAGCCCTTAGTATGGCAGCAGCACGGCTATGCAAGACTTGCTATGATGTTTACTACGGATATGGCTCAAACATTCGGAGAAACTTTTTACGATTTAACGGCCTCAATCAGACGCGGAGATGTTAAAGATAGTTTTTATAGGCTTGTAGGTTTGACGCTTGCCGCTTGTTTGATTAAATGCTTGACGAGCGGAACTCCCGATGAACCGGACGACCCCGAAGAGTTAGCTAAGTGGATCGCGTCAGCTTTTACGGAGCAGACAATTAACTCGATACCCGTCATAGGTAAAAATCTTGTTTCACTTTGGGATTTTAAGAACGGATATTTTAACAGCACGGACGCTTTTGTCGCACCGTTTGCGAAATTAGAGAGTGTCGTCAAAATGACTAATCTATGATAAATTATTAAAAATTTTTAT
>CAMVMK010000065.1 GCA_947168585.1 uncultured Fretibacterium sp. | reverse complement strand
TCTTAAACGCTGTCGTATCAAATCTTGAACTTGTAATCTCATTCAAAATAAGTACGAGATTATGAACCCGAACGGATTTAATTCCTTGCTGTCTGATTTCCTTATCGAGAACGATTTTTGCTTCGTCAGATAACTCTTTAGCTGCCTTTTCCATTTCTCGACTTTCAGAGAGTAATTCAACAGCGTTGATAACGTTTTGATTATCTGTAGCCGGAATATCATCATCGCCTACGGAAGTATCTTTTTTGGAAAGTTCGCAAATAGGATTAAATCCGCAGTAACTACAGCACCAATCTTGAAATCTCTCTCCTTTATCGGGAGCGTCATCAGAAGCGAAAATATTTTCAGCACGTTGTTTCAGTGCTTCAAATCTCTCAGGCTCAAAATCGAAGAAATCGATATGACCATCACAGTCATTTTTATTCAATGCAACTATCGCAAGTTTATCAACATTGAAGCCTGAATTTTTCATAGCCTGCGCGTAAATAGTTAGCTGGTCAGCATAGTTCGGAAACGCTTTAACTGTTCCCTCACGTTTAAGACTTCTGAAAGCGCGGTCATTCATTGTCTTGATATCGGCTAAAATAACTCCGCTGTCATTTTTGGAAATCAGACAATCAGGGTGCGCTGAGATTGTTCCGCCACTAACTGAAATGCTGAGAGAAATTCCCTCGTTGCTTTCATCGATAGGATTACGGCGAACTTTCCAGCCGTCATTACGTAACCAGTTAATGATTACGGGTTCGAGAATTTTTCCAAGTTCAAGAATACGTTTGGATTTCTCGTTTGTTTCTTCCGTTGCTCCATTTACTGAATACCACAAGTTACGATTACATGGGTGTCCAATTCGTGAAGCTCTTAAAACTTTATCTTTGTTCATTTGTAGAAACTCCTGTATAATATAAAAATCCGAATGCTATCAACACTCGGCGCGGTAATTGAAAAATATACAATCAGGAACAGACGCAATTTTATTTTTGTATCAAAACCTTTCAGTCAACGTAACCGTAAGGATAGACAAGAGAATATAGATACTCTCTGTAGTCGGAAATACAACGATAATAACGAGCGCGGAGATGTTTGAAATAATGTTTCCGCCAATTTTTATTTAACTGTTTCATGCTGCTGCTTCCTGTGTGATGTTTAAGACTTTCCCTTTGTAGAAACCGCTTTTAATGAAGTTGTGAGATGTTATTAAAAGCCAATGTTCAACTAATATTTCTGAAGCAGGATAGAGCGTTGATAACTTGTGAGCGCGTTTTATTGCTTGAGATTTTGAACGTGAATGTTCTTTAATTATGTAGCGTTGATTAGAAAAGTTGCCGTCCACTACGATAACGAAATCGTTAATGATTTTTTTCATATTTAACCTCCGACATTAAAAAGGTATAGGCTGTTCATCGCTGTTGTTTTCACAGTCAGCATTTTCGTTGTGATTGACATCATCAGAGCGTTTATCACGCTGTTCTTCTCGAGGCTCAAACATTGCGATGCTGATACTGTCTGAGCCGTTTTTACGTTCAATGGCCGCAGGATTAAAAGCCGCTTTTAACAGCATAAACTTCGTGTCGTCATTGCCGTCCCATACTGCACCGACATTAAGCCATATAGCTTTTTCGTTGCCGTCTTTAGTCTGATAGCTTCCTGTTTTGACGGCGAGGTCATAAAGTTTTTTCATAATTAATTTTCTCCTTTCATTTACAAGTTTTCATTAGAAAACAGGTTCGTCTTGTCCTTTTACACGGGCAATAATCCGTTCAGCCCAATTTATGAATTTCAAATATTTATAATCGTCATCGGACTGTAACTCCTCGTAAATCGCGTAAATGAACTCAAACATAACTGGAGAGTTCGACATTATTCTTGCGTTCGCCATTAACATTTCTTTTGCTTTCTTTTTGCCCAGTAATGTTGAAAAGTGTTCAAATCCTTTCATTCCGGCGATAGTTACCCGTCCGACGTTTCCGTCAACGCGAGGTGCTGAAATAGAAAAGTTATTTTCAACTCTCCAGTCGCCTTTACTCCACATAAAAATCACTCCTTTCAAAATTAAAGCTCCCCGATAATTCAGGGAGCGTGTTCCTAAACCATAAATATTTATTGAATTATCACTTCCTTTCTAAGCGGCACTTTTAGTTGTTTGGGAAATTTGCCATAAATGGACGGCGTTTTTTGTATCTTCAAGACTTATGAACTTTTCAGTTAAAAACGAGGCTATTTCGTCATAAGTTGAATATGAATTAAACGGATCATTACTGTTGAAATAGCGCGGAAAATTTTTCATTACTTTCGGACAAAGATTTCTTTTCCATGCCTCAAACGCTTTTTCAAGGTTTAATTTTTCATCGCACTTTTTACGCCATTGTTCGTTGAGTTCGTCAAGATGTTGCTTTGTGAAGTCGTGAACTGATTTAATTAATTCGGCGAACTTTTTTAAGTACGGCGTTTCCTCGTCAGGCTGGTATTTAATTTCGTGATATTCGCCACTGTAAACATTATAGAAGCACCGAGTTTGGAAAATATCATCAACTTCAGATAATAAATCACTTACAGCTTCGTGATACTTTTCCCACTGATAAACTTTTCGGGCGCAGTCCATTTTAATAACGTCTTTCACGATAATTGCGTTTTCTGTGGGCAGCGTTACGACTGTTACGCGCAGTCGTTATTATTGAGCCATCTGCATTAATAACTGTCGAACGTACGCTATCTGAAGATTGAAAAGCTGCCTGGTCAGAATAATGCCGACTTCTACGAGGACGATAACGCGACTTATTATTACGGACAGCTGGAAGATTTTTTCTGCTTGACTGTGTTGCAGGAACGGGCTTTGATGATTTAAGAAAGCAGGTTAAGGCTTTTCCAAGTTTAGATAATGCTTTGCGATTGCTGGACATTTTTAACTCCTTTCATAATTTACGATAAAACTTTCGGAACGGTTACGGGCGCAAAATATTTAGGACTATCACCTCCTGAGAGAAATCAAGTATCAAATGATTTTATTCGCTTGCAAGCACTTCGATTTCTCTCAATTAAGTTATATATGTCAGAAAATTGGAACATGGAAATTCATCGACCGAAATTAAATGAAAGGAATTTTTTTTGAAATCTGAAGTCTTATGAAATTTTTCGCACCTGGAAAGTAAAATAAATTCAGAGCGATAACGAAAAACATTAGATTTTACTTTATAGGTTTAAGAAAAATAATTAGAAATTAAAAAAGAACATAATAAATCAGAACAAGCATTATGTGTTATAATTAAACTCGGTTTATAAGTTCACGCACATGACTACGGTTATGTGCCGTTTGTCGTAGCTTGTTCTATAAAAATTATATCACAGAACTAAGTAATGATTAATGTCATGTGCAATTTTGTTTCCTGTTGCGTAATTTAATATTTCTGAAAGAAGGGACGATTGAGTGAGTAGTCATTGGATGTGCGAGTTTTGCGGGCGTGAGGTTATGTCTTCGAGTATGCCTGCACCGAGTGGGTGTTCTGAAGCACCTTTCGGGGGCAGTTCTCATAGCTGGATCGAAGTTGACGGCCATACTTATCAATGGCGTTGCGCTTATTGCGGAAAAGGCATTAATGGAAGTATGCCGAAGCCCGGCAACTCATGTTCAAAAAATCCCTTCGGAAAGAAATTTCATAAATGGGTTCAAGAATAATTAATATGGAGGATACACATGGCTGATAATATTTCAAAAGTTTTTCAACTCACCGAAGGGCTTAACTGTGAAAAAATCGGTGAAGGAATTCTGAAATATTTGAGAATTCGTCAGAACCTTGTTGCTGAAGGTGCAGTAATTCCGGAAGGATATTTTATTCAGGCGAAGTCAGAAGATACAGGCTGGACTAAAATTGCCGGAATGGGAAAAGCAATTCAAGTTCGTATTCTAAACTCAGGTGGAAAATTAATAACAGTTTCTGTCGGTAACGGTCAATGGTCGGATAAAATCGGCGCGGGAGTTGCCGGAGCTTTCATATTTGCTCCATTAGCATTAACAGCAGCACTCGGAGCTTGGAATCAGAAAAGATTAGCTGATAATATTTTCGATTTCACGAAAGAATTTATTACGACCGGCGGTAAGAATATGGAAGTTATGGAATTTGAGAGTATGGGAATGATAGACATAAACTCAGATGAAATCGAATGCCCTAAATGCAAACGCAGAAATCCCAAAACAAATAAATTTTGCAGCGCTTGCGGAGCTCCTCTTTCCGATAAATGTCCTAAATGCGGAAAGCCTGTTCCATTCGGCAATAAATTTTGTCCCGAATGCGGTTCGCCTATGAAAATTTCAAAAAAGTGTCCGAAATGCGGAGCTGAATTATCAGACAAACAAAAATTCTGTCCTGAATGTGGAACACCGGTGAAGTAAATGGCTAAGAAAATTACTTTGGCTAGGGGCGATGAATACAAAAATGGTTACGTTGGCTTTAGCTGGTCAATGTTCTTTCTGGGAGCTATTGTGCCGTTGCTTAGGCTGGACTGGATATGGGTTATAGTTTTGCTACCTTCATTTTTTTTCTTTTGGGGAATGATTTTAGGGCTAATCCTTTCAGGTTTTACTACTCTTTCCGAAACTGGAATACTTCCTGTAGTATATGCTACTATGACACATGTAGGTTGCTGTTATTTTTATAATGAATTTTATACAAAAAAATTAATTATAAAAGGTTTTAGGCCTGTCGATAACGATGGGGTGTCATTACTTAGAAATGCAGGGCTAATTGTTAATATAGATGAATTAAAAAGCAGTGTGAATACAACATCTGCAACATCAAAAACAACTATCCGGCAAAATTTTCAGGCTTCCAATGATAACAAAACCCAAACTCCGAATGATATGGTAAAAGAGGGGCTTTCATTGTTGGAGCGTTCTGATTTCAGCAAAGCCGAAAAATTGTTTGAACAGGCATTGGAATTGAATCCAAATATTTCAAGTGCATATATAGGTGCTCTTATGGCAGAACAAAAATGCAGGAATGTTTCCGAACTTGTTAATAGTCAAATTATATTGGAAGAAGATGAACTTTTTCAAAAGGCATTGAAATTAGCAACACCTAAGATGAAGCAAACACTTGAAAAATATATTCAAGTCAATCGCTCCCAAAATATATAAAATGTTGTTCATGAATTATCATAGTATAAATTAATTTTCAAAAGAATGTCTGTGCTTGTTATCAAGCGCAGACATTATGTATTCTTAAAAAAAGTATGGTATAAATGAAAAATATAATTGCATTTATTTTATCTCTATTAGCAGGATTTTTAGCACTTTTTCAAGGTGGTTGTGCTTTTGTAGGCGGAGGAGCTTTCGCGCAGTACGACAGCAGGATGGCTAAAATAGGGGCTGGTGGTCTTCTGGTTGTTATTGCCGCGATAATTGGTTTTGTGGGCGGGAGTATGGCTCTTGCAAAAAAATCTAAAAAAGCACACTATCTGCTTCTTATAAGTAGCATTATAATGTTCATAACGGCGTGTCTTCTAAAATTCGTTGATGGACTTATTTATTCTATCATATATGTTATTGCCGCTATATTAGTATTTGATGATTGGTATATATTTCAAATTGGTATTGAGGTAGGCAGACATTTCGATGAAACAGTAGTAAGTAAGTACTATCCCGATTTAAGTAATTTTTTCATAAACACACCTAAATTTATACAATTTTTTTATTATTCTAATCTTCATGCATTTTTTTTGTTAACTCGTTTTTCAGAAACAAGAGCTTACGATAAAAAAGTAGAAGAAGATTTACAAACACGAGAAGAGTTCAGACAAAAAGTCCGAGAGAATGAAGCCGTTTACAATAATAATCATAGTAATAGCAGTATCGTTTTTGACAATAGCGAGGAAGATAACTTTTTGCCGGATGTTGAAGTTCCTGTTTTAACTTTGCAGGAAGCATTAAAACTCGGACTTGATGCTTTGAAAAATGCAAATTTCTCAGGCGCTGATAAATATTTTAATGACGCTTTATTGCTTAATTCTAAGAGTTCTACAGCATACATCGGTAAATTAATGGTCAAGTTGAAAGTAAAAAATCCTAATGAACTTGTCGCAGTGCCGGTAAAACTTGAAGCCGAACAATTATTCAGAAAAGCATGGGAATACGCCAGCACAAAGACGAAAGAAACTCTGAAAAAATATATTCAAATTAATAGATTAAAATTATCTCAAAATAAAACACAAAATGGCTAACGAAACTAATTATCAGGAACTTGCAAAGAAGCTGTCAGTTTTAGCTGAAAAAGGCGATGCAAAATCACAATATCATCTCGGAGTTTTGTACAATGACGGCAAGGGAGTAGAAAAAGATTATGCTCAGGCAGCTTCATGGTATTTGAAAGCGGCTCAGCAGGGACATCCTAAAGCACAACTGTATCTCGGCTTGCTATATCAAAACGGTCATGGTGTTCAAAGAGATTATAAAAAAGCAGCACTATGTTTTACAAAATCTGCAGAACAAGGCGAACAAAAAGCTCAATATTATTTAGGCACTCTTTATAATAAAGGTCTCGGAGTTGTTAAAAACACAGAACTTGCAGTAAGTTGGTTAGAAAAGTCGGCGCAACAAGGGAATATAAATGCTCAAAAACTTTTAGATGAAATTTTAAGTGTTCCGGATATTGATATTGATAATGAAATTGATGATTTAATTCCAAGCCTTGATATTGCCAACTCTAACTATACTTTTGAACTTAATGATAATAGTCCTAAACCTAATCATAATGAAAAAATTGAAGAAGAAAATTACTATCAAAATAATTATGCTAAAGTAAATCATTCTTCTAACAATACGGGATTATTAATACTCGCTGGTTTAGTAGTTGTCTTTTCTGTTGTTGCAGGAGGAATTGGAGCGGGATATTTTTATTTGAAATCCGCAAAAATATCAATAAACAATGCTAATTCTGCTTCAATAACCCGAACAATAGATACAAATTCAAAATCAGAAGAAAATCTTAATGTATTTAAGTTAGCTGAAACAGGAACGCCTAAACAATTAAAAAATGCCGTGAAGAACGGAGTAAATTTTAATGTTGAACGAAATTTTGAAGATGAAGACGAGCATTCTCTTTTTGATTATGGCGAAACACCTTTACACCGTGCAGCTTATTATAATAATAATGCCGATAGCATTAATTTCTTAATCTCTCAAGGGCTTAACGTTAATGCTGAGGCTTCAAGCGGAAATTCTAATTTTGGCACACCTTTATACTGTGCTGTCAGCAATGGAAATATTGATGCTGTTATAGAATTATTAAAAGCTGGTGCAAATCCAAACAGTTATTCATCAGATGGTAATATGTTTCAAATACTTGCGCTTGATAATAAAAATTATTCCTTATCAAAAAATATTATTAAAGCCCTTACAAAAGCTGGTGGAAAAGTTGATGATCATTATGAACCTAATGAAAAAAGAAATATTATTTTACCGAGAATATTATGGACTTCACCCAACTTTTTTGAAAATATATTAGATGATGTTACTTACGGCGATATTATATTATTCATAAATTCAAGCCCTGCTTTAACCTGTGCTGTTCTAAATGATAATCCTGAACTCGTTGATTTATTTCTTGAGCTTAAAGCAAATCCGGATATTATAAACATTGAGGGTAAAACAGCTCTTGATTACGCTGATGAACTTCCTGAAAATTCGCGTATAAAGAAATCAAGCGTATTTAGTAAATTAGAAAATGCTACAACATTAAAGAAAAAGAAGCAACGCAACTATGATTTAGTTGACAACACGAGCAGAGGACAACTCGATAAACTTATTAAAGATAATAAAGTCCCTGACTATATCAGTGATAGTGGACGATTTTCTTTTAATAAAAAGTATAAAGGAGGTTTTGTAGATATACGCGGAACGAACGTAAGATTGCGTTCACAACCTAACACTCAAGCGCGGGTAATTGCTTCAGGCAACGAAGATATGTGGCTTGACGGAAATACTATAGAATATCTCGGCGAGTGGACAAATCCTGAAAGCGAAAGGTGGGTTCTTGGTGATTACCAAGCCTATAATATGGATCAGCCTCAAACGGTTTGGATATATGGCAAATATACTGAACTTGTAACCGAGAAAGATTATGAGGAAAGACTGCAAATAGAAGCCGGAGAATATTAAGGAGGAACTTTATTATGAAGAAAAAGTTTTTTATATCGTTCTTGTTTTTAGTAACAATTTTGGCCACATCAGTGTTTGCTTTGAGCGACGCTGAATATAAAAAGATGATGAAGAACCCGGAATTTGCTCGTGCGGACAAAAGACTTAACCAAACTTGGAAAAAAGTGAGCAAGTCATTAAAAGGCTCGGCTCTTGAGCGTCTGAAACAAAATCAGCGTGAATGGATTAAAAATGGCAGGGACGCTTCTGCAGAGGAATTTATGGGCGATTATTCTCGTGTAGAGGCTTATACAATCGCAACGAATTTACGTGCTGATGAACTTCCGACACTTGCGAAAAGTTTAGCCGCTTCACCCTCGAAAAAAAGTTTTCAAGGCTCATACACACGGCGCGACAAGGATGGCGGAAGCAGTGATCTTGAAGTCCGTCTTTTGAACTCGAAAACTTCTGAAGTTGAAGTTAGTTTTTCAGCCGTTTCTGATTCAGGCAGTACGGGCGAATGGAGCGGACGCGGAAGAATAAAAAACGGAGTTCTTGAAATTTACGATGAAGATGCTGAAGGTTACGCTACATTAATTTTTA
>CAMVMK010000064.1 GCA_947168585.1 uncultured Fretibacterium sp. | reverse complement strand
CCTTTGGGCAGACCTACCCACATCGAGAAAAAAGACGGAATAATTTTATGTGTCGGCGGCGGTGTAGGTATCGCACCTCTTCACCCGATTGCTCAGGCTCATCACAAACTCGGAAACAAAGTCGTTACAGTTATAGGCGCAAGAACTAAAGAATTATTATTCTTTGAAGACGAAATGCGCGATGCTTCCGATGAGTTAATCGTCGTTACTGATGACGGTTCATACGGCCGCAAAGCCCTCGTTACTGAGCCTCTTAAAGAACTTTGCGAGAAAGAAAAAGTCGATGAAATTATTTCTATCGGGCCTCCTATTATGATGAAGTTCTGTGTTGCCGCCGCCCGTCCTTTCGGTGTGCCTATCACGACATCACTTAACACTATAATGATTGACGGCACGGGAATGTGCGGATGCTGCAGAGTTAAAGTCGGAGGACAAACAAAATTTGTCTGCGTTGACGGACCTGAATTTAACGGTTATGAAGTCGATTTTGATAACATGATGCAGAGAATGACGGCTTTCAAAGACAAAGAACGCGAAGCCGACCACAAATGCAGAATCGGCCTTGATGCCGGAAAGGTGAGTGCTTAAATCATGAGTGAACATAAAACAACGGAAATGTTACAGGCCGAAGCCGAAAAATTCTGGGCTGGCCTCGAAGCAAAAAAGGCCGCCGGAACTCCTTTAACACCTAAGGACAGAACTGCAATACCTCCGCAGGAAATGCCTTCTCAAGAGCCTATGGTAAGAGCTCACAATATGTCAGAAGTTGCTGAAGGCTACACAGAAACTCAAGCAAGAGTTGAGGCTGAACGCTGCATACAGTGCGGCGGAGCTCCCTGCAAAAAAGGCTGTCCGGTCGGAGTACCGATCCCGGAATTTATCTCTCATATTCAAAAAGGCGATTTCAAAGGCGCAGTCGATACTATTAAGCAGACGAATTTACTTCCTGCAATTTGCGGACGCGTATGCCCTCAAGAAAAACAGTGTCAGAGTTTCTGCACGGTCGGGAAAATGATGAAATCTCCTGAAAAAGCCGTAGCGATTGGAAGACTTGAGAGATTTGTAGCTGACTGGGAACGCGCTAATAATAAAATCACAGTTCCGACCCCTGCTCCTGAAACGGGCAAAAAAGTTGCCGTTATCGGTTCGGGCCCTGCAGGTCTTACTGTAGCGGCTGACATTCGCAGAGCAGGCCACAAAGTTACAGTCTTTGAAGCTTTCCAGAAGACCGGCGGCGTTATGGTTTACGGTATTCCGGAGTTCAGACTTCCTAAAGAAATCGTAGCTAAAGAAGTCGAAAATCTCAAAAAAATGGGCGTTGAGTTCAAAACAAGTTTCTTAGTCGGACGCACTCAGACCCTTGAGCAGTTATTAGACAGTGAAGGCTTTGACGCTGCATTTATCGGAACAGGCGCAGGACTTCCGAAATTCTTAGGCATTGAGGGCGAAAATTTAATCGGTGTTTTCAGTGCCAACGAATATTTAACCCGTGCAAACTTAATGAAGGCTTATGACCGCGAACACGCTGATACTCCGCTTTATGACGCTAAAAGAGTTGCAGTCTTCGGAGGCGGCAACGTGGCAATGGACGGCGCGAGAATGGCTTTAAGATTAGGCGCGGAAAAAGTTTATTGCGTCTATAGAAGAACTCGCGCGGAAATGCCTGCAAGAGCTGAAGAAATTGCTCACGCTATCGAAGAGGGCGTTGATTTCCATTTCCTTGAAAACCCGACGAAATTTATCGGCGACGAAAAAGGAAAATTAACCGGCGTTGAGTTATTAAATTATGAACTCGGCGAACCTGACGCTTCAGGCAGACGCAAACCCGTAGCAATTCCGGGAACTGAACACGTTCTTGAAATTGATGCGGCTATCGTAGCACTCGGAAACGAAAGCAACCCGCTAATGAAACAGACTACACCTGACCTTGAAGTAAACAAACGCGGAAATATAATCGTTGATGAAAATCAAAAGACAAATATTCCGAGAGTTTGGGCAGGCGGAGATATAGTTTTAGGCGCGGCAACAGTCATTCTTGCTATGGGAGAAGGCAGACGCGCTGCGGCGAGCATTAACGAATACTTAAAAGGCTAATCGCGGCAACCGTAATTCTTGCGATGAGATTAAATACAGTAATCTATATTTGATTCGGCAGATGTGCGGAAGCTAGCATAAATGAATATTTAGCAGGGAAATAATTTCATGTAAAATTTCTCGAATGAAATTTTAAGTCATGAATTTTTAAGCGAAGAGTTTTAATTTTTAAGGCTCTCCGCTTTTAATTTATAATAAAAAAGATTAAAGAAAGGAGTTTATAAAAAATACAAAAATTTTTTTCAGATAAGTATAGTAATTTCAATTAAAAAACGATAACCTACTCGCCATAAATGGCCATCTTCGGACAAGCCGACCCTTATCAGGGGGCGCAAAGTTATACTTGAATCTGCCTCTCATGTTAAGTGGATTTAATGCAGTAATCTGCATTAAATTTGGCTCACGAAGTGAGACGGAAGGGTCTTACCGTAAATAAACTGTGCTTGCTATAACATTTTTATCATAACTCGCAAGAAGACTCCCGCTTCTATAAGAGGAGTAGTTCACTCAGGAAAATAAAAAGGTAAGAAGTTAGAAGTGAGGGGTTAGGGTGTTGTTTTTTTACTTTCTCATTTCTCTTTCTTATTAATTGCTTTCATAAGCACTAACAAAATCAAAATTCCTGAAGCATTTATATTGCAAGTTCCGCTTGAAGAATTTGAACCCGATGAAGAACTTGAAGCTGAAGCAGACGAAGCAGGCTCTAACGGTGTATCAACATAGAATGAAAGATTTATTTTTTCATCAATACTGCCGTCGCCGATTAAAATATAAGGAACATCGTCATCTTCAAAAATTTCGACAAAGGCCGTTTTTCCTGTTCTTTTACTCACAGCGTCCGCCGCAAAAATCATGAAGTCAAGATATAAATCATCTTCATATATGAACGCGCTTACGCAGTTTTCCGCTGAAACTCCTAAATCCGCGCCCTTTTCGCCTATGGCCTTAAATAAATCCGCGTCAAGTTCATTAGCCGATGCAGAACGTACCCGGACAGTTCCGTGCTGGTTGAAAATCCTGAAAAGTTCCTTAGCATCTTCAGCCGCGTCAAGTTCGCTCCAAATATCTTTAAGAAGCTGGCTTTTTCGCGGAATTATTAATCTGACGCTCATCGGAACAACAGCCATTTTATCTGAACTTATAGTTGTTGAAGTGTCATCGCTCGTTGTGTCGGAACTTACGATTGTTGTGCTTTCCTCGTAAATTTCAGCGAAAGAACTTTTATCGCTTAAATCATAAGCAATATTAAACGAGTTCAAAGCTGACGAACTTATATATAAATATTGCGGTGCCGCAGGCATTTCTCCAAGTTCATAAGGCGACGGAAGCAGAGGAGTTTTGCCCGTGAGAGTTTTAATTTGGCTTTCGGTGTTGTTCTCATCGTTTTTAATGTCAGCAAAATCCATCGTAAAAGTCTGGACATAGCCGGAAAGATTTGAATCAGAAGCCGCAAGAAGTCCGTCATAAATCGGGGTCGGAAGGCCGTCGACGTATATTCCGCCCACACGTTTATAATTAAGCCATAAATCTTTAGGATTGCCGTAATTATATTCATATAACCTGAAAGAATCTAAAGCCGTCATATCTTTCGTGAGGTCGAGAGTTTCATTATAAACTGTAACAAGTCCCGGAGCTATCTGGCTGTGGGAGTCTAATAAAAATCTTTTCGGCAGAGTTCCGTAAGTATCTTCAGTCAAATCGAATTTCCAATATTTAGGCAGAGTATAAGAACGTGTGCCGCTTCCTGCGTTTGCTCTGTCATAACGATACAGCATATAGCGAGTGCCTGTTCTGTTTGTAATTTTTGCTTCGATGTCGTAAGCAGTTGCCGCTGTGATTTCGTCCGTTGCCGTAACTTGTTTCATTATAAAGAACGTTCCTAAATCCTGATCCGGTAAATTTGTTTGAGCGTCCCATTTGAATTTCATGCGTTTTACAACGTTATCAGAGGCTTTTATAGTTAAATCAAAAATTAAAGGATTATCGGCGGCGTTGCCTTTCGAGACGTTAGCAAAGACGAGCGGAATAGGTAAGGCCTCGCGGTAATTTTCGTAGCCCCCCATGAAACTCGCGCGCTGTCTGAAAGTTATATAAGCTAATTTGCTTCCGTAAGTCTCTGAATCGCCGCGTATATTAATCGCTGCGTTCAAATATTCGCCTGAATTTACGTCAGTTTCGGCGGCAGGCGTTACATTAATTTGATATTCGTAATCATCTAAGCCCTGAACTAAAATCGACTCTTTAACTGTTCGCGGAGAGCAGACATAAACATAATTATAATTATCATTCCAAGCCGATTCTAAAGTGTAAGCTAATCTTCCGGAACTGTTATAAACTACATCGCCGGAAATGCTGTAATAAACAGTATCGCCTGAAACAATTAAGAAATTTGTGCCGGTTATGTCGCCGGAACTTTGGTAAATATGACTGCCGGATAAATCGTCAATATAAAGAATATCGCCCGATGTTGAAGTCCCGTAAGCCTGCGAGAACTGCGAATAAACATTTGAACGCGAATAAATATTTCCGTCGCTCGGGTCATAAATATAAGCTACAGGTTCAACGGTATATTTTGCAGTCAGATCGTTCCAGTTATAAAGCTCTTTCCACCATGAATAAGCTGACGAAGTTTTTGTAGTGCCTGTTCTCCAGTTCCACCAGAAAGGAAAGTGGCGTGCGTAAGGATTAGCAAAATTTACGTTTAATTTCGCCTGTCCGTCAGTAGTAATAACGCATAAAGTTTCGAGAGGATCAGGATATTTATCGTAATAACCTGCGAATGAGGCATTTCCGATTTCGTTACCGTCTGAAATATTTAACCAAGCCTCGTAGGGCTGAGGCTCTTCAATGAAAACAAAATTAAATCCGTCAAGAATATCGCCTATTACAGAGACCGGAATATCATCAATCTGTCCGCCCAAAGTCCTGCGGTAAACGCTGCGTGAAACGTTCGGCTGATTATTATTATTTTGAGGGTTATTAATGTTATTAAAAACTGTCGAATAATTTTCGTAAGCAGTTGCGAACCATTGAGGGCCTCCGACGTTTTTAGCGTCAGAATAAGTCTCGCCCGTTATGTCCCGGACTTGATAGAAAAAATCTATGTCGCCCAGTCCGTAAGTTGAATATTGAGGCGATAATGTCGAGTCATCGAGGTCAAAAGACTCCGCCGAAAGATGAAAAGGATCTACATTTGTATAATTATTGCCGTTGATAACATCAGCAGCAAAAGCCTCTCCCTGCAACGCTGACAAAAAAATTAACGTCAACGTTAAAAATTTTTTTTGCATAATAAAAAAATCATCTCCCTTTTAATTTAGTTTGGTATGCCTACATAAGACACAGCAACATCACCGCCGTATTTAGGCGATAAATCGAGGGCTTTTTTCATTCGGTGAAAAGTTATAGTTCTTGCGGCATGAACACAAACCCCTAAAGGCTCGCCCGTGTCGCAGTCAAGTCCTGAAGGAATATCTACAGCAACAATATGAGTAGCAAATTTATTCATTGAATCAATAACGCGTTTCTGCATACCTTCAACGGGGCGGTTCAAACCTGTGCCGAATATAGCATCAATGCAGGCCTCACAGCCTTTAAGAGCGGATTCAAATTCTTCATAATTTTCGTCATTAACTGTGTTCAAAACTTCGGGAGCTAATTTGCTCATGATTTTAAGATTAGTTTTGAAATCGTCGCTTGCTTTTCGGGGATCTCCAACAATATAAACTCTGACATCTTTGCCGATTATGCACAGATGACGGGCAATCGCAAGACCGTCCCCGCCGTTGCTTCCTGTTCCGCAGACTATAGCAAAGACTGAGTATTCTTTAATTTGCTGAACTACAGCCATTGCGGCATTTTCCATTAATAAAATACTTGGAATACCGAAAAATTCCATAGCGCGTTTATCGGCATTTCTTGCCTGTTCGCGTGAAAAGGCTTCCGGTGAATGTATATCTACATAAACGACCTGCCTGTGAAATTCTTCAGGGTCATATTCGTATTCAAGCTCAAAATCAGACGGCAAAATTTTTTCTCTCCTTTTTAATTTAAGTAGGAATTAGGAAGTAGGAAGTAGGAAGTTTTTTCTCACGCCTACCCCCTAACCCCTAACTGTTCTTTAATTTCTGTCATAAACTCCGTCAAGTCTTACTCCCGTGTCTAAAACTTCGTTCCAGTCGTCTTCGGGGGAAGTTTCGATTTTTACGCGGCCTTTGCTGAAAGTTAAATTAGCCTGGCAGCTGCTGTAATTTTCGTCAAAAAGTTCAAGGACGTTATCTTCATTTATCCAGCCTTTTGCAGTCCAAGTTTTTTCAGGCTTTTTGATGCTTATGGTAACTTCGGCCTCGTTAGAACTTTTATCAAGAATAAGAACGGTCATAAAAGCGTTTTTATTTCGGCTTGTGTAATTGCCCTCGTAAATAATTCCGTCAGACTCTGTATCTTTAGAAAATCTTTCTTCTTCGATTTCACCGTAATTATCTTCTTCAACTTCTTTTTTAACATTTTTTGAAGTTTTTTTCGGTTTTTCTTCTTCTATCGGGAAACCGTTTTCAGTTTGAACCCCGCTGTCTTCTTCATACATTGCGGCAATTTCCGGAAGTTTATTAGCTCTGTCGTTAGTAGCGAGAGTATAAGCCTCTGTGAGCGAGTAGCCTTCTTTGATGTATTTTTTAGCTTCATCATCGCGGCCTTTTTTGATCCATTCGCGCTGATTTTGTTGAAGTTGTTGAAAGGCGTAATCCGGAAGAGATTTTTTTAATTTATTCCAAGTGTTAGTTAATTTTCTGTCTGCGCGTGCAAAACTTTGGCTGTTTTTTTTCATTTTGAGATAATCAGCATCGCTCAAAGCAAAAGCCGGAGCAGAAACTAAAATCAAAAGCATTAAAGCTGAAAGAATTTTTTTCATAATTAATTAAACCTCCTTGCGAGTTTTTAAGTAAATTTTAGCACATGAAAATTTTTGCGGTCTTCAGCCTGCATATTAATATCCTTGACGCTGAAAGCGGCGGTGAGTGTGCTAAAAGCGTTTTATCATAATTACGGCCCATGCTCAGACAAAGCTATAGAAATTTGGCGCAAAGTAGATAATAAAGTCGAACGCAACCCTATATAGTGTCGTCATGAATGATAAAATATATAAAAAGTAATGTAGGGAAGAAAATTAAATGGAAGAAGATTACAGGCGACACGATATTTCAGGCAGGGCTTGGAAATTACTTGAGCCTCATCTTCTTGGAAGACGCGGTGCGTGGGGACGTGTAGCCAAAAGGAAATTTATAAATGCACCTGCATGGATTTTGCGTTTTTTGCGTTTTTTGTGTGCCGGTGTCCCATGTGTTGGGATACCCAGCAGGAGCAGTCGGAGGCAATCAAGCTATGGGGCGCACAAAAGGGGGCTCAACACGAAGGTACACCTTGCAGTAGATTCGTTGGGAATGCCTGTTCGCGTTATTGTTACGGATGGAATTGTTGCAGACTGTTCAATAGCTGGTGAACTTATTGAAGGAATTGAAGCTGATTATCTTTGGGCTGACAGAGAATATGATACTGACAATGTTATTGAACAAACCGCCAGTACGAAAATGGAAGCGGTAATTTCCTCGAAAAAAAATCGAGAAAATCAAAGAAAATATAATAGAAATATATATGAGAATCGTTATCAGGTTGAAAATCGTTTTCTAAAGATGAAGGCTGGCGCGGAATAGCGACAAGATACGCAAAACCAACTTCATCTTACAAAGCTTCAGTTCAAATTTGTTGCGTTTTTATGTGGCTTAACATATTATGACGACAGCCTATAGGAAGCTGCCACTTCTGTAAGTGGCGGTAGTTCACTTACCGGAAATTCGGCAAAATGGAGCAAACGTACGTTAGCATAAGACTGCGTTTAGCTTTTTCACGAGTTCGTTTTACTAAATAATTAGAGAATTGCATCCCACTTATACATGCTCTACGATAAAAACTCCACACTGCTGAGTACAGAGAAAAACCGTTAGTTAACTGCTGCCGTCGGCAATCTGTCTTTTGTAAATAAAAAAATACGCCATTTCTCAATTCTCTTTATGAATATTGTTCTAAATAACGAAACAAAATTTTATTTTTATGATATAATTTTCTAAAAGAAATTTCCCGGCGAGAGTTGGAAAATTATTTTTTATTATTACATTTATTACTACAAAATATTAATTTTAACTTCTCACTGCAAATTCTCACAAATAAATTAAAAATAAAAATTGAAATTATTTTTTTGCCGGACTCGTCCATAAATTAACGAAACAAAATTTTATTTTTGTTTCAATAGTTGCCCCCCGTTTTTTTGCTATAATCTCAATACTACGAAACTTGAGGAGAAATAAAAATGCAAATTCAAGATTTAATGTCTTCAATGTTAGACAGATATTCACAAATTAAACACAGCAACAACGAACGAAATAAAGATATTTTTGAAAATTTAGTCGACGTATCGGCTGATCGTCAGACTGAAACCGAATTAAAATCAGACTCAAAAATTGAATGTAATTCAACGAAAGATAACGGCGTTAAATCTGCTGTATTCCTTGCACGTCAGCTTGAGGAACAAGAAAGCACAGGCGCAACAACTGTCATAAAACTCACGGAAGAAGAGAAGTTGCAATGGAAAGGAGAGAATTTGCCTGAAGGAATTAAATTTTACAACGCTGGAGGAGTGATGTTCACGGGCGGAACTAAAACTTTTGACCCGCAGAGCGGAGTATTTTATACTGCGGGCGATGATTACGATTACCAGTTTGCAGCCCTCTACGATGAGAACTCACCAGAGGATAACCCTGTAATTTGTCTCAAAATGTCTGCCGTCACTGCCGACTCACCTCATTACAAAGACTTCATTGAC
>CAMVMK010000063.1 GCA_947168585.1 uncultured Fretibacterium sp. | reverse complement strand
TTTTATATTTTTTAAGGGAGCAAAATTTTTTCATGGAAACGGCTAATAACACAGAACTTTCAGCCGGATTGAACTTGAACACGGGAGACATCGTTGACTGCACCGTTGAGCAGATTATGCCTTACGGAGCTTTTGTCAGAATTTCAGAAAACGGACGCAAAGGAATGATTCATATTTCCGAGCTCTCGTATAATTTCGTGAAAGACATCAACGAAGTCTTAAAAATTCAGGATAAAGTCAAAGCCAAAGTCATCAAAATCGATGAACGCGGACGGATTGATTTATCTCTAAAACAGACTAAAGAACCTCCGGCACAGCAGCCTCGAACACCGCGCCCGGCAATGCAGGCAAAACGGGAAAATTTCAAACCGAAATTTACAAGGCCGCAGAACGAAGCAGGCGAAAATAAAAACGAGTTCCGTGATTATCATGAATTTCGTGCTGCTTACAGAGAAGCTAACCCGGAAGAAGCCGACTCTTTTGAAAAGAAAATGGCTTCATTCTTAAAGACCAGCGAAGCAAAAATCACTGACTTAAATTCACGGGCTTCCGCACGCTCAGGCCGCAGCACAAGACGCAGAAGGAATGACTGATGAGCCGTTTCGACCCGTCTTTAGTTATTGACGCTGAAAAATGCCGCTTTAATTATCCCCAAGTTCTTATATGCAGACCTGTAGGAAAAAAATTCCGTCCTTTTCCTACAAGTTTTTGGCTTGTTTGCCCGTATTTAATTAAACTTGCAGGAAAAATCGAAGCAGGCGGCGGCGTGAAAGAACTCGAAAATTTTTTAATAAAAAATAAACTCGAAAAAAAATGGCATGAATATAATTTTTTGCATCAATTAATAAGAATAAAACTCATGAATAAAAATCAAGCTAAATTCATGCGCAAATTTCACGGAAAAATTTTCAAATCTTTAATTCGCGGCGGTGTCGGAGGCATTAATTATAATTTTGAAAACGTCAACGTTAAATGCCTGCATCTGCAGACAGCTTCATTTATAGCACTAAATCATCACCCTGCTTCAGAATGGCTGAAATCAAAAGGTCTTTGCCCTGAAGCATACTGTGATAAAATTCTATGCAAAAATTTTTAAGGGGATTTTTTATTGAGTAACATTAATAACATGAGCAGAAAATTAAACGGTTCTGAAATTTTAATTCAGTGTCTAATCGAGCAGGGTGTAGATACAATTTTCGGTTACCCCGGCGGAGCTATCCTCAACGTTTACGACAAACTTTATGACCATAAAGAAATCAAGCACATTTTAACGGCTCACGAGCAGGGGGCTTCACACGCCGCTGACGGTTACGCGCGTTCTACCGGAAAAGTCGGAGTATGTCTTGCAACGAGCGGACCGGGCTCTACAAATTTAACGACCGGAGTAGCTACAGCATATATGGACAGTTCGCCGGTTGTATTTATAACCTGCAATGTTAACAGCGATTTAATAGGCCGCGACAGCTTTCAGGAAGTAGATATAACGGGAGTAACTCTGCCTATTACAAAATGCAGTTATATTGTAAGCGATGTCGAAAATTTAGCTGATACAGTCCGCGAAGCCTTTGCGATAGCGCGTTCAGGCCGTCCGGGTCCTGTTTTAATTGATATACAAAAAAACGCTACTGCGAGCGAATGTGAATATTATCCCGTAACGCCCGAAGAATATTTAATGACCAAGGGCACCCGCATTGAACGCTTAAGAAATTCTCATCATCCGAGTGTAGGCTATCCCGATATAAATTTAGAAGCTATTGACGAACTTGCAGAATTAATTGACAAGTCCGAAAAGCCTTTGTTAATTTGCGGCGGAGGAGTTGTACGGGCTAAGGCCTCGCAAGAGTTTAGAACTTTAGCTTCAAGAATTGACTCGCCTGTAGCGATTACAGTAATGGGAGGCGGAGCATTCCCCGGCGGCAGCGAATTAAAAACTGGAATGATAGGTATGCACGGCTCTCAGGCCTCGAATATGGCTTGCGACAGCTGTGATTTACTGCTTGCTGTAGGCTGTAGATTTTCGGACAGAGTTACGTTAAATCCTGCGGGCTTTGCAAAGAGCGCGAAAATAGTTCACATCGACATTGACCCGTCAGAGATTAATAAAAATATCAAAGCTGATTTAAGTATAGTCGGCGATGCTAAAAAGATTTTGAATTTGTTATTAGCAAAATTAAAGCGCGATTTGAAGCACGATGCTTGGAAAGACTACGTTTTTTCATTTAAGCGCGAGACTGAATACGATGATGTTCCGGGAACTTTGACCCCTAAAGAAGTTTTATCGGCGGCGGCTGAGATTTTGCCTCAAGATACAATCGTAACGACAGATGTAGGCCAGCACCAAATGTGGGCGATACAGCATTTCAAATTTGATTATCCCGGACAGTTAATAACGTCAGGCGGCTTCGGAACTATGGGTTTTGGATTAGGCGCGGCAATCGGAGCGCAGGCCGGAAATCCTGAAAAAACAGTTTTGCACGTTACGGGCGATGGAAGTTTCAGAATGAACTGCAACGAACTCTGTACCGAAGAATATTATAAACTCCCGATAATTACGCTTTTATTTAACAACTCGACTTTAGGCATGGTAAGACAGTGGCAGCACTTAATTTATCACGAGAGATACTCGCAGACTACGCTTGACAGAGGCCCGGACTTTGTAAAATTGGCTGAGGCTTACGGCGTTCACGGCCGAAAAGTTGCGGATGTAAATACTCTCCGAGAGGTCTTGAAAGAGGCTGTAGCTTCGCGCTCTGACGGTAAAGGCTGGGTAATTGACTGCCGTATAGATATAGACGAAATGGTGCGTCCTATGGTCGGCGGAAATAGTTATATCGCTAATTTCATGCTTGATTAAGGGGTGATAAAAATGCAGGCAAAAGAAAATAACCAGAATTTGAAGCGTTATACAATCGTTACAGCGATGGACAATGAAGCCGGAGTGCTTTCGCAATTAGCTCATTTATTTTCGCGTAAAGGTTATAATATTGAGACAATCGCGGCGGGCTGGACTGTTGACCAGAATGTAACGCGCTTTACCATAGAAATTTATTCAGATGACGACAGGATTAAACTTTTATGTGCGCAATTAAGAAAACTTGTGCCGATTCACTACGTTGAAATTTTAGACCCTGAAAAATCAATCAGGCGTGAATTAATGTTAGTCCGTGTCCATGCTGCAGACAAAGCGGCACGCAATGAAATTATACAAATTGCAAATATTTTTCGCGGCTCAGTCATCGATATAACGCCGGACAGCTTAACTATTTCAGTAACAGGCGATGATCAAAAGACTTCAGCATTTGAAAGTTTATTAAAAGAATTTGGAATTATAGAACTTGCCCGTACAGGTATAGTGGCAATCGAACGCGGAGAAATGTAGAAGAAAATGAACGAAAACATAATAATAATTAATTGCGGCTCGCAGTTCACCCAACTGATAGCCCGGCGGTTACGCGAAATGAAAATTCACAGCGTTATCCTAAATTGGGACGTTTCGCCGGAGACTGCCGCGTCTTATTCGCCTAAAGGAATAATAATTTCCGGAGGCCCTGACAGCGTCAATGATCCTGACGCTATTTCGGTCGATAAAAAAATTTTTGAGTTTAACTGCCCCGTTCTTGGAATTTGCTATGGTATGCAGTTAATGACTAAAATTTGCGGCGGCGAAGTAAGTTCCGGAAGTTCGTCAGAGTACGGCGTAACTTTAATAAAGCGAAGCGAAAAAAATTCCCCGCTCTTCAAAGATATTCCCGAAAAAATTAACGCCCTCATGAGCCACGGCGATCACGTTTCAAAACTTCCGGAGGGATTTTCAGCGACATCAGCGACAGAAGGCGGAGTAATTTCATCAATCGAAAATAAAAATAAAAATTTCTTTGCTCTTCAATTTCACCCCGAAGTAGCACACACTGAACACGGCGAAAAGATTTTAAGAAATTTTGCTTTTAATGTCTGCGGTTGTGCAGGCGATTGGGATTTAACGGACTGGGTCGAGAACACTATCAGCGAAATTAAAAATAAAGTCGGAGATAAAAAAGTTGTCTGCGGACTTTCCGGCGGTGTAGATTCAAGTGTCGCGGCTGTGCTTGTCAATAGGGCAATAGGTCAAAATCTTCAATGCGTCTTTGTTAATCACGGTTTAATGCGCCTCAATGAGTCCGAACAGGTCATGGAGCAGTATAAGGCTCTTGGACTTAATGTCATTTACGTTGACGCTTCAGAGAAATTTTTAAGAGAACTTTCCGGCGTTACAGACCCTGAGAAAAAACGCAAAATTATAGGGCGTTTATTTATAGAAGTTTTCGAGGCTGAAGCTAAAAAAATCCAAGACGCAGAATGGCTTTTACAGGGAACAATTTACCCCGATGTCATCGAGAGCGGGAGCAAAAAAGGCGCGGCGTTAATAAAATCTCATCACAACGTAGGAGGCCTGCCCGAAAAAATGAATTTGAAACTGCTTGAACCTCTCCGCGATTTATTCAAAGATGAAGTCCGTGAACTTGGAAAAATTATAGGAATGCCGGACGAAATTATTTCGCGCCAGCCTTTTCCTGGTCCCGGACTTGCAGTAAGATGTCTGGGCGAACTCACGAAACAAAGGCTTGATGTTTTGCGTGAAGCCGATGCAATTTTCCGTGAAGAATTAAAACTTGCCGGGCTTTATAAAGATATTTGGCAGGCTTTTTGTGTTTTACTGCCCGTTAAATCTGTCGGGGTTATGGGCGACAGCAGAACTTATAATGAAGTAATAGTTTTGCGCGCTATAAATTCTCAGGACGCAATGACAGCAGAATGGTCAAGAATAGATTTTGATGTTCTCGACAAAGTTTCAAAAAGAATCTGCAACGAAGTCAAAGGCGTTAACCGTGTAGTTTTAGATGTAACCTCAAAGCCGCCTGCAACGATAGAATGGGAATGAAAAAAAGATTAACTATTGCTGAAACTCTATCTGTCGGAAGTTTATTATTCGGTTTATTTTTCGGAGCGGGGAATTTAATTTTTCCTGCTTCAATGGGTCAGGCCGCCGGAAAAAATATTTTGCCTGCTTTGGCGGGCTTTTTATTATCCGGTGTCGGACTGCCTTTATTATCGGTAGCAGCACTTGGAATTTCGCGTTCGAGCGGAGTTCTTGAACTAAGCAGTAAAGCCGGAAAATTTTTCGGCTATATTTTTACATGCTCGCTTTATTTGACGATAGGGTCGTTTTTTGCTGCTCCAAGATGTTTTACAGTTCCTTTTGAAGCAGGTTTCGCGTCATTTATGCCCGATGAAATAAATAAAACTCTCGGGCTTTTTATTTTTACGCTGATATTTTTCGCGCTTGTTTTATTTTTTTCGTTGAGGCCGGGAAAAATTTTAATTTGGGTCGGAAAATTTCTAAATCCTTTATTTCTTTTATTTTTCGCGGTTATAATCGGGACAGCGTTATTAAATCCTATGGGAAGTTTTACGGCAATAGAGCCTGCTGAAATTTATCTTAACTCGCCTTTAACACAGGGTTTAATTGAAGGCTATAACACAATGGACGCATTAGCGGGCTTGGCATTCGGGATTATAGTAATAAACGTAATTAATTCTTTAGGTGTTAAAGAGTCCGGCGATATAGCTGTATGCACGATATTTTCCGGAGGAATTGCGTGCTTTTTAATGGCCGTTATTTATTCTGTTACAGTTTTGGCAGGAGCACAGAGCAGAAATATTTACGGGCTTGCTCCTAACGGCGGAATAGTTTTAGCGGATATAACGCGGCATTATTTTTCGGACACGGGTGCGTATTTGTTAGCGGCTATGATTTTTGTAGCGTGCCTTAAAACCGCGATAGGATTAATTACAAGCTGCGGCCAAGCATTTACTCAAATGTTCCCGAAATTTTTGAGTTATAAAAAATGGACGGTATTATTCAGCTTAATGTCTTTTGCATTCGCTAATATCGGACTTTCAGGGATTATAAAATTATCTATACCTGTGCTGATGATGCTGTATCCTTTAGCGATAACTTTAATTTTTTTAGTATTAACGAAAAAATATTTTGAAAAATCTGCTCCGCTCGCGTTCAGACTTGTAACGGCAGTTACGTTTATCTGCTGTCTTTTAGAACTTAATTGGGTATATCCGGCGTTAATAACGTTTGTAATTTCTTTGCTGATTTCAAAACTAAAAATTTTTAATTGAGGAGTTAGGGCAGGCGTGAGAAAGATTTTTGTTATTACTTTTTAACTTTTAATAATGTAAAGTTGAGAGCAAAAAGAGCAAGGATTAAAAAATTCCTAATTCCTAATCCCTCATTCTTCACTAAATTACAGCCGCTCGAACTGCTCCCTGCAGTGCGTACAGTAGTTTCATTACTGCTGGTATCTTCTTCGCTTCCGTCAGTTTCGTTGGTGCTGTCGCTTTCAGTGTCGTCAACATCTCCGCTTGTACCTTTGAGAGGGTTTGACGAGTTATAAGTTGTGCCGTCTGCATTAATTGAATAATCGCCGTAGTCAATATCATCAGTGTAAGCCGCTATCAAAGAAGATACGTAAGAATTTTCAGTGAGAGTTAATTTTGCGCCTTTTTCGATGATAATATTTACGTCTCCGGCTGCTGCGCTTAAATTAACTTCGTTTGAAGAATCGGGATTAACTGCGCCCTTGAAAGTTGAGCCGCTTTTAAGTGTCATAGTTAAAGACGAAGAACTATCTACTATAATATTTCCTGTAATATTTTGATTGCTTGCCGTGAGGGTAACTGTTCCGCCGTTTGAGCCTGAAGAGCCCCAGTTCTGACCCTCAGCGCGCAGGAAATTTCCTGACATATCATTATTAGTTATTGTTACGTTCGTTAAATCTATAGTGCAGGTTGTGTTAGTAACGCAGAAAATATCTCCGTTAGTGTTAGTTATGCTTCCGCCGTTCATAGTGAAAGCAGATTTTCCGCTCGAAGCGTCTTTTGACATTGATTTATAAATTAAGACTGCCTGATAAGTCGAGTCTTGGCCGTTCTTTGTCGTGTGTTTAGCGTTTACGGCAGTGTTTTTAAGAGTTACGGAATTTCCGCCCTCAATAACAACGCCCTGAGCGATGTTTGATGTTAATGTTGCGTCCGAAACAGTAATATCAGCCGTTGAATAAACCGCCGGAGAGCCTTGTCCCGAAGTCGTGTAAGTTCCGCCCGAAACTGTTACAGTTCCGCCGCCGCTGTCCGAACGTATAGCCGCTGATGAACCGCCGCTTGTCGTTACCGTTAAGTTTGAAGCGTTCATAATTCCGCCGCCTGTTGTCATGATACCGCCGGAATTATTTTTGCTCGTTGTTATCACAGCGTCTGAAATATTGACCGTAGTTCCGTCTCCGTTATTATTATTCGTGTTGCTGTTGTTGCCGCCGTAAGAAAATACAGCGTTGCCGTAAGAAGCATTAGAAGTTATATTGCCGCCGTTGATAGTTAAGACAGCTCCGCCTCTTGCGAGAACAGCCGCGTTAGTTCCTTTCCAGTCGTAGTCGTCAGATTTTCCTGAAGCATCGCCGGTTTTTATGACTGTAGGACTGTCGTAAGTTTTAGTGCCGCTTGAAAGTTCGATAGCGTGTTCTCCTGCTCCTGTAGCCGTATAAGTTGTATCCGCCCAAGCAGTGCCGCTGAAAATTATTAAAGATAATGTGAAGAGAGCTAAAAATTTGAATTTAGACAATGAAAAGACTCCTTAAATAATTTTTTTGCGATTATAACATAAAATTAAGGAGTCAGACCTAAGTCCAACTCCCTAACTTCTCCTAACTCCTCGCGGAGAATTATATCACGTTTTTATTTATGCTTCAATCGGAATTTCTGCTTCGTCTTGACGCGGCCATGTCGATGTCCATGTTCTGACAGGCAGACCCCAAATATTTATAAAGCCTACAGCCGCCGAATGATCGAAAACATCGCCTTCTGAATAAGTTGCTAAATCATGTCTGTAAATGCTTTTTGAAGTCTTTAAGCCTCTGACAACCGCCTGACCTTTGAATAAACGCATTTTAACTGTTCCGTTCACGAATTTTTGAGTATCGTTCATGAAAGCGCAGATAGCATCGCGGAGAGGCGAGAACCAATAACCCTCGTAAGTTAATTCAGCGTAACGGACTTCAAGCTCGCGTTTAGTTTTTAAGACTTGTTTATCAAGCGTTAAAGTTTCCATAGCTCTGTGAGCCGCCAAAAGAGTTGTCGAGGCAGGACATTCGTAAACTTCGCGGGACTTAAATCCGACAAGTCTGTCTTCTATCATATCTATACGCCCGATACCATGACGGCCTGCAATTTTATTTAATTTTTGGATTAATTCAACGCCGTTCATTCTCTCGCCGTTAAGAGCGACAGGAAGACCGCCCTCAAAACTTATTTCAACATAGTCGGGAGTGTCCGGGCTTTCAAGAGGGTTGGCAGTCATTTTATAAGCGTCCTCGGGAGGTTCGTTCCAAGGGTCTTCGAGCATACCGCATTCAATGGCTCGTCCCCATAAATTATCGTCTATGCTGTAAGGAGAAGCCGCCGTAGCGTTGACAGGAATTCCGTGTTTAGCTGCGTATTCTATTTCAGCTTCGCGTGTGAAATGCCAGTCTCTTACGGGAGCAAGAACTTTAATTTTAGGATTTAACGCCGTAGCGCAGACTTCAATTCTAACTTGGTCTTGGCCTTTGCCTGTACAGCCGTGAGCAACAGCAACCGCGCCTTCTTTATTAGCTACATCTATTAAAGTTTTAGCAATTAAAGGACGCGACAAAGCCGAAAGCAGCGGATAAGTTCCCTGATACATTGCATTAGCTTTAAGTGTCGGGAAAACATAATTTTCAACAAAAGTTTTTTTAAGGTCGAATATATAGGCTTTAACTGCTCCGCTGTGAAGGGCTTTTGATTTAGCGGCGTTTAAGTCTGCGTCTTCCTGTCCTACGTCAGCGGTCATTGTTATAACGTCATAGCCCTGCTCCGTCAGCCACATTACAGCAACTGAAGTATCAAGACCGCCGCTGTAAGC
>CAMVMK010000062.1 GCA_947168585.1 uncultured Fretibacterium sp. | reverse complement strand
CTTTTTTACGGCAACAACGTTCACCACGTTTTAGATTTGAAAGAGGCTTATACTCTCGCTAAAAATTCTCCCGGCACAATCGAATTAACAGGAATGCCTGTCTACAAACCCGAAGAGCAGGGCTTGCCGATGGACGCTAACGTTTTACTTTTCAACGACGGCGCAATCTTCGGACGCACAGCAGCTGCAAGACGTATCGTAGGCTATCCTGATGTCGATGTCGCTAAATATTGCAAGATTATCCGCGAAGCAGTCTATAATATGCGCTATAAAAAACTTTACGAGGCTGACGCTTATGTCGGACTTGATGAAGATTTCATGACCAGTGCTCATATTATCGTCCCGGAAGGCTACGAAAATAATTTATATAACTGGATGATTAACTTCCAGTATGCTAACGAGGCTTATAAACCGCGCTATGCAAAATCACGCCAAATTTCCGACCATGACGGCGATATTTTCTTTGTAGCTGACCCCGACTGGTCGCACCCTGACTTCCCTCTCGGACTTGCTTTCTTCTCACCTGAAGAAAACTGCGCTATCGTTTTAGGTTTAAGATATTTCGGCGAATTAAAGAAAGGAACTTTAACGCTCGCTTGGGGTATAGCTGCCCGTAACGGTTACGCTTCATGCCACGGCGGACTTAAACGCTACACACTTAAAGACGGCAGCAATAAAAAATTTGTTCTTGCGGCTTTCGGTCTTTCAGGTTCAGGAAAATCAACAATCACTCACGCTAAACACGACGGCAAATATGACGTTATGGTTCTTCACGATGATGCTTTCGTCGTCAACGTCAAAGATAAATACGCAATCGCCCTTGAGCCGACATATTTTGACAAGGTCGCTGACTATCCTATCGGCTGCCCGGATAATAAATTCCTGCTCACAATGCAGAATTGCGGCTGCGTAAAAGACAAGGACGGAAAATTATTAGCAGTTACTGAAGACGTTAGAAACGGAAACGGCCGCGCAATTAAGTCCCGTATGTGGTCGCCCAACAGAGTCGACAGAATTGATGAACCTCTTAACGCAATTTTCTGGTTAATGAGAGACCCGACAATCCCGCCGGTCTTAAAACTCGAAGGCCCGTCATTAGGTTCAGTTTTAGGCGCGACACTCGCAACAAAGAGAACAAGCGCAGAGAACTTAGCACCCGGCGTTGACCCTGACGCACTTGTCTGCGAACCTTACGCCAACCCGTTCAGAACTTACCCGCTCGGCATGGACTACGAGAGATTTAAGCAGCTCATTGCTGACGGCGTTGACTGCTACATCCTCAACACAGGTAACTTCATGGGCAAGCCCGTAGGCAAAGAAAACACTCTCATGATCATCGAGAGAATTGTTGAGGGCAAAGCTAAGTGGGAACCTTTCGGAAATCTCACAGGCGTTAAGATCATGAAGATTGACGGCTTTGACGCTGATCTCAAGAACGCTGAATATAAAACTCAGCTTAAAAAACGCTTCCAGGATAGATTGAACTTCATCAAGTCCAGAGACACAGAGCGCGGAGGAATTGATAAACTTCCTGCAGACGCTCATGAAGCAGTTGAAAAATTAATCGCTGAAATCGGCTAATTAATCTAAAAATATTTCAGCCTTTCTCAAGAATAAAACTGAGGAGGGCTGATTTTTACTAAATTTCATTTTCTGAGGAGAAATTTTCAATGCCGACTATAAGTTTATTTTTTGGAATAATTATTAGAATGTTTTGGAACGATGACGACAAACATAAACTGCCTCATTTCCATGCCTATTACGCTGAATATAATGCGGCTTTCACGCTTGACGGCGAAATTTTATCGGGTGATTTTCCCAAAAGACAGGCCGCTTTTGTTAAGGCTTGGGCATTGCTCCATGAAGATGATCTGAAAGCAAACTGGCAGCTTACCGTGAACGGCGAAGAAACATACCGCATTGATCCTTTACGTTAATGAAAAATTCAAATTCTATAATTCACGGATCTGAAGAAATGCTGCCGCGCGTGTCAGCTGTGGAAGTTTGCCCTGACTACAATTTATTAGTAACTTTTAATAACGGCGAACGAAAAATTTATAACGCTGAACATTTATTAAAGTTTCCGATGTATAAAAATCTCGCAAAAGTTTTTAACGCAGCACGCGTAGCCTACGGCACTGTAGTATGGCCCGGAGATATGGACATTAGTCCGGATACTTTATATGTGCATGGAAAGCCAATAAATGATTAAGGAGATGATATAAAAAATGAAAGTTATTTTGCTGGCCGGTGTGCCTTTGAAAAAACTCGCTAAAGAAATGAACTGGCCTCAAATTCCGACAGGCGGCTGGATTGACGGACTTACTGAAAGTCTGATGAAATATTACGGCAGCGAGTGTGAGTTTGTCTACGTCTTTACTCATTGCCTCAGCGGCAAAGAAGTTCGCGGAAAAATTAACGTGGGGGGGGGTAATAAATTATATCGGAATACCAATTACTAAAGATTTAGAAAAAGATTTTGCTTCAATCTTTTCAGAAATAAATCCCGATGTCCTCCATGTTATAGGCGCAGAAGGCCAACCTTCTTTAGATGCTGTTACAGCTTTTAACAATCCAAACCGAACTATTGTATCTATTTGCGGAATTAGAAAACTTTATGCCAGACATTTTTTTGACGGTATTCCCGAAAAAATAGCTCACCGCCGGACATTGCGCGACATAGTCAAGAATGACAGCTTAATGAAATATCAAAAAGCTTTTTACAAATCTGCTGAAGTCGAATTAAAAATAGTAAAATTTTGCAAAAACTTTTTCGGACGCACAGATTTTGACCGCGCTTTTGTAACGCAGATTAATCCGGACTGCAATTATTTTCACTGCAATGAAATTTTACGCGGAGAATTTTATTCTTCTGAAAAACTTTGGAATTATGACGCTTGCGAAAAACATTCGCTGCTTATGTCTCAAGCTCATTATCCTTTGAAAGGCTTGCATTTTTTGATTGAAGCTATGGGAATTTTGGCGGAAAAATACCCGGATATAAAATTATCTGTCGGCGGCTATACGATCAGAATTATTCCTAAAGATTTTAAGGATTATATGATGCAAAGCTCTTACGCGCGTTACTGCTGGGACATGATTAAAAAATATAATCTTCAGGATAAAATCACATTCACCGGCCCTATCGACACAAATTCAATGCTCGAAGAATTTTTGAAAGCTCATGTGTTTGTATCTCCGTCAACTATGGAAAACGAATCAAATTCACTTAGTGAGGCTAAAATTTTGGGTGTGCCATGCGCTGCTTCGTATGTCGGAGGAGTAACTAACCGCGTAAAACACAAAGAAGACGGTTATTTATATCCGTTCAATGAGCCTTATATGTTAGCGTATTATGTCGATGAGATCTTTCAAATGAAAGAACGCGCCGCCGAATTAGGTCAAAAAGCCCGCGAAAATATTTTGAAGTTAGTCGATCCTAAAACTAACGCCGCCCGGAATCTCGAAGTTTATAAAAAACTTATGGAAAAAAATTAGAAAACAAGAATGAGGAGTTAGGAATTTTTATAGACTCCTCATTCTTTATGAGATTATAAGCTATTTCTTTTTCATTTTGCCGACAAGAGAAGCAACCGAGTCCGCACGCGGAGCTAATACGACCGATACATAGCCGTCTTCCTCGCTTGTCAGAATTACCGTAATCTTGCTGTGAGTTGAAGCGGCATACCACGTATTAAAGCCGACTTTTGAAACCGGCAGTGTAACGCTGTTGCTGCCTGTTCCTGTTAATTGCCCAATCATTTGGCCTACATTATAGCTCAATCCGTTGCGCTGGGATGTGAACACGCCGTCTGACGTAATGCTTACCGTCCGCGCTGAAAGGTCAACACCTGTAAACTTGACCGTAAAAGGCTGATCCGTTGACATAGTGAGAGGCAAAACCACAGCATTTTCGCCTAGAGTAGCTGCTAAGCCGGCCGCCTGTTCAGCCTGCCATTCAGTGTTCGGTAAAGATGAGGCTATATTTATTTCATCGCCTGTCATTTTTGTAAGCTCATATACCGAGAAACTCTGCCCGGAAGCTGATACAGCATCATTAGTACCGCCTGTTGTTACTACCATAGTTGCTTTCTCCGCGTTTGCGCTATCAAAAGCAATGACTCCTTTCATATTTGTAGAATCGCTGTTGTCAAGATCAACATCAAAACGGTAAACCCTGCCGAAAATATTTTCTAATTTGAATGCGCTTACATCGCCGCTTAAAATCATAGGCAATGCAATAGTCGCAGTACCGCCGGCTTGAACATTCGGCATCAGTGCATCGATTTTAAGGAAGCTGTCAGAAACAATCAGGTTAAGATAGCCGCCTCTTCCTAAGAATACCCTCGGAGTGCCGGAAACTGTCAAAATCTGAAATCCTCCGTTGGCACTTTCGTTATTAGACTGCCATGTTCCTTTGATTTTCGTTGATATATCGCCCATATCGGTTCCCGTTGTAGGCTTCACAAGGGACATTTCATTGCACGTAACAGCAGCGTTGGCAAATGTGAATGTGCCTTTGAAAGTCGCGTGAGTCTTGTCAATCAGGGAAATGGAAAAATTGCCGTTATTAGCTGTTTTTGCTGTCCAAAGATTTTCGTCTTCGTCATCTCGTGATGTTGTGATTTTCTCTTTGTCAAAAAGTACAGGAAGTTTTATAACGTCATTGCTGGCCGATACGTATAAAAGAGCCGACATTGTTGCAGAACCGTCCGTATCCTCAACATCACTGCTTTCAAAAAATACGGAAATATTCTGAACTGTTCCTTCAAGAACAACTCCGGAGTCCATAGCAATGCTTACTGTTCCGTCCGTGGCAACCCAGCCGCCGTTCCAAACATCATTAATGCTAACGTTTCCAATAGAACCTGAACCGCCGCCGCAGCCGCCTGAAAGAACACAAATAGCCGTGAAGAGAACAAAAAAGCAAATTAAATTTCTAGCTTTAAGGGGGGGGTAAAAATAAATTTCATAAAAAAACCTCCTAAATTAATAAAAAAAATTTTTTGTAATATTAAATATTTTACACCATTAAATATTTTTTCAAGTGCCTTTAACTATAAAAAATTAGGAAGCAGGAATAAAAGAAAAAAGTCTTTTAACTCCTAACTCCTCACTCCTACTTCCTAACTCCTACTTAAAATTTTAGTGGCAGCTTCCGGAGCAGCCCTCACAGCCCATTCCGCAAGAGCCTGATTTCCAAGCGTTGATGACCGGCACAAAAATATCAAGAATTGCCGGGATATTTTCGCTCCCTGAATCGTCAGCCGTAAGCTGTAACTCTTCCATAACTTCTTCGGGAGTTTCAAAGCCGTCTAAAATCGTCTGAACGATGTCCCGCAAATAAATTTCTTTCTCAATGCAGACAGGAGTATCCGCCGGTGCGCGTCCCCAGTCGATTATTTCTTTATCTAAAACTCTTTCTTCCATGATAAATAAATTTCAACTCCTTAAAAATTTTCATAAAAAATCAGCAGATAATTATAAATTAAATTAATTTTAATCTCAAAAAAAAATTAGGAGCTGAAAGTTAAGAGCTTTTTCACTCCTAACTCCTAACTCCTCACTCCTAACTCCTAATTGCTTTATTAAAGTTTGGCCGCGATTGCCGCGATAAACTCTTTAGAGTCTACAACTTTCGGGGTAACGCCCTCGCAAAGGCCGCTGAGGTCTTTTGTCATTGTGCCGCTCTCGATTGTTGAGATCGTAGCTTTTTCGAGTTTGTTTGCAAATTCAACGAGGTCATTGTTTCCGTCAAGTTCGCCGCGTTTTCTAAGAGCACCGCTCCACGCGAAAATCGTAGCGACGGGGTTAGTTGAGGTCATTTTGCCTTCGTCGCGGTAACGGTAGAAGTGTTTAGTAACTGTTCCGTGCGCGGCTTCGTATTCAAAATTGCCGTCCGGTGAAACTAAAACGCTTGTCATCATAGCGAGAGAGCCGAATGCTGTCGAGACCATGTCGCTCATAACGTCGCCGTCATAGTTTTTGCAGGCCCAGATGAATCCGCCTTCGGAACGCATAACACGTGCTACAGCGTCATCGATTAAAGTGTAGAAATATGTGATTTTCGCCGCGTCAAATTTTGCTTTATATTCCTTTTCAAAAATTTCCTGGAATAAAAGCTTAAATGTCTGGTCATACTGCTTTGAAATTGTGTCTTTCGAGCTGAACCAGAGATCCTGCTTTGTTGAAAGAGCATACTCGAAGCATGAACGTGCGAATGATTTAATCGAGCTGTCTTTGTTATACATAGCCTGAAGAACGCCGGGGCACTCGTAGTCATAAACTGTCTCGCGGAAAGTTGCGCCGTTTTTGCCGGTGAAAACTAATTCAGCTTTGCCCGGTTCCGGAACTCTGTATTCAGTGCCGCGATAGACATCACCGTAAGCATGACGGGCGATAGTGATGGGCTTCTTCCAGTTTTTGACAACGGGCTTGATGCAGCTTGTTAAAATCGGAGCGCGGAAAACAGTACCGTCAAGGACTGCTCTGATTGTGCCGTTGGGCGACTTCCACATTTCGTGAAGATTGTACTCTTCGACACGCTGCTTGTTCGGTGTGATTGTAGCGCATTTAACGCCTACATGATGTTTTTTGATTGCTTCAGCGGCCTGCCAGGTTACTTTGTCGCCGGTCTTGTCGCGCTCAGGCAAACCTAAGTCGTAATATTCCATGTTAAGATCAACGAAAGGAAGCAATAAATCTTCTTTGATAATCTTCCAGAGGACTCTCGTCATTTCGTCGCCGTCCATCTCAACGATGGGGTTTGCCATTTTAATTTTGCTCATTTTGTAAAAAAATCTCCTTTCAAATTTTTAATGTATGTAAAAGAGGAGAAAGAAATCAGAAATTTTTTTCATTACTAATTCCTAACTCCTAATTCCTAACGCCGCTTTGCGGGAGGGTTTTAGCGTGCTTTGTTCTTGTTGAAATTAATCAAGCAGCCGGCCTTAACGATGTCGCGCTCGTTTTCGGTCATGTCCTGAATGTAAAGTTCAACCTGTTCAGCTTTGCCGCCTTTAATTACGTAGGCTTTAATGCTTCCGAGTTCGTTCTTGTCAAGAGCCGTTCTGATGCCGGGTACGTAGACATAATCGCCGACTTCAAAATTCGGTTCGCCCTTAAGATGGAACGGAATCATGCCCCAGTTCATGCAGTTCGAGCGGTAACGTTTCGTTGCGTATTCCTGAGTAATGTTAGCGAGTGCGCCCAAAACTCTCTGACAGGAAGCGGCCTGTTCACGTGCTGAACCGTCGCCGGGTTTGTTGGCGTAAATTGTTGAGCCGTATTCAATTTCCATTGACTTAACGTTTTCCTGTCCCGGAATTTTCTTAATAGCGGCATAAACTTCAGCAAGTTCGCCTTTCGCGGGGTCTTCGCCCTTAAGTCTTGCGTATTCGACTTTCTGAACTTCTTTAGCGCGTCCGACATACTGAGGATCTCTGCGTGAAAGAGTAAATTCAGCAAGTCCGAGCGGGTTTGAACGGTAAGAACTTGTTTCGCCTGACGGGATAAGTTCGTCAGTTGTTGTAACTTCATCAAGGATTTTCGAGACGACTTTAAGAAGAATATTATCAGCGAGAGCTTCCTGTTCCGGCCAGTCTTTGATGTTCGGTCCGAAACGGATTTCGCTGTCGAGTTTTTCTTTCCCGAAGCCCCAGTAAACGCGCGACTTATAAGCCTTGTCATCATAGTGATAGGCCGGAATATCTCCCCAGCAGTCCATATCTTCGGCTGATGTTAATTTTCCGCCGTTAGCCGCAGTTGCCGCGATTGAACGTGCGTCCATTAATGCTACTGCCGCCATTTGACCGTTGCCGGGCTTTGAGCCTTCTCTGTTCGGGAAGTTTCTTGTTGTGTGGCGGATTGAAAGAGCGTTGTTTGCCGGTGTGTCGCCTGCTCCGAAGCAAGGTCCGCAGAAAGCTGTTCTAATTACCGCGCCTGCGTCCATTAAGTCAGCTAAGAAACCTTTGCGGTCTAAGTCGATAAATACGGGCTGTGATGACGGATAGACGCTCAAATAAAATTCGTCAAACCCGCAAGTTTTGCCCTTGAGAGCGTGAGCAGCTTCGACAACGTTAGTGTAGTTGCCGCCTGCACAGCCTCCGATAACTCCCTGCTGTACCATTAATTTTCCGTCTGAAGTTACTTTGTCAAGAAGCGTGAAGTGGGCGCGACCTTCTGCAACTTTGTCGGCGGCTTTTTCTGTTTCGGCTAAAATGTCTTTCAAGTTAGCATAAAGTTCGCTGATTTCGTAAGCGTTTGACGGGTGGAACGGAAGAGCGATCATCGGCTTAATTGTCGATAAATCAATTTCTACACAGCCGTCATAATAAGCAACGTCGGCAGGATTGAGTTCTTTATAATCTCCTTCGCGGCCGTGTTCAGCTAAATATGCTTTCGTATCAGCGTCAGTGCGCCATACTGATGATAAGCAGGTTGTTTCGGTTGTCATAACGTCAACGCCGTTTCTGTAGTCAGTCGTCATTGAAGCAACGCCGGGCCCGACAAATTCCATGACTTTATTTTTAACGTAGCCTTTTTTGAAAACTGCTTTAACGATAGCGAGAGCAATATCATGAGGTCCGACATAAGGAGCGGGCTTGCCGGTGAGATAAATCGCTACAACGCCGGGATAAGCTACATCATAAGTATCCTGCAATAACTGTTTGACGAGTTCTCCGCCGCCCTCACCGATTGCCATAGTGCCGAGTGCACCGTAACGGGTGTGGGAGTCTGAGCCTAAAATCATTTTTCCGCAGCCCGCGAACATTTCACGCATAAACTGGTGAATGACTGCAATGTGGGGAGGAACATAAATTCCGCCGTATTTTTTAGCCGCACTGAGTCCGAAATAGTGATCGTCATCGTTGATAGTTCCGCCGACAGCGCAGAGAGAGTTGTGGCAGTTCGTCATGACATAGGGAAGCGGAAATTTTTTCATTCCTGAAGCTCTTGCTGTCTGAATGATTCCAACGAAAGTAATATCATGGCTCGCCATTGAGTCAAATTTAATTCTCAAGTGATCCATGTTATCGGCGGTGTTGTGAGCCTT
>CAMVMK010000061.1 GCA_947168585.1 uncultured Fretibacterium sp. | reverse complement strand
CTCGTGGCTCGTGGCTCGTGGCTCGTGGCTCGTGGCTCGTGGCTCGTGGCTCGTGGCTCGTGATTGTACTCGAAAACGCGCAAAACTGTCAAGTCCTTTTCTCAAAAATTTTTTTTTCATTATAACAAAAGTGCTATAATAACTAAAAAGTAATTCTTTGAAATTTTTTAGAGGAATATTTTTTTATAACTACATTTATAACTACAAAAATCTTAAATTTTTTCAGTAATTACAATTTTTTTCAGATATAAAATTCAAATTAAAATTACAGAACGAAAAAAAATTTGAATTAAGCGCGATTTTCACGTAAAATTTTATTCAAGTTCTTAAATCTCAAATTCAAATTTATAAATTCAAAGGAGGCTTTTTTATGGCCGGTAGTATAAGACACGGAGTTTCACCGCTGACCGACTACGATATTTTCTTGTTCAAACAGGGAACACATTATCATCTTTATGAAAAGATGGGTGCTCAAAAATTCACAGACCCTGCAGACAACACCGAAGGCGTAGCTTTTTCAGTATGGGCTCCGAACGCTCAAGAAGTCAGTGTCGTTGGAAATTTCAACGGGTGGGATCCCGGTGCTCACCCTCTTGCGGCACGCTGGGACGGCTCAGGAATTTGGGAAGGCTTTGTGCCCGGTCTCAATAAATGGGAGCTCTATAAATTTCACATTAAAAACTCCCATGGCGAATATAAAGACAAAATGGATCCGTTCTCACGCGCCTTTGAACTTCCTCCGAGAACATCATCAATAACTCACTGGCCCGAATACGAATGGCATGACGGAGAATGGCTTGCTCACCGCGGCGAGGCTATGAATTTATCCGCGCCCTTAAGCGTCTATGAAGTTCATTTAGGTTCGTGGCGCAGACATTGGGACGACGGTCTTTCGCTTTCTTACAGAGAAATGGCTGAAGAACTTCCCGGCTATTGCGAGGATATGGGCTTCAACGCCGTTGAATTTCTGCCCGTCATGGAACACCCGTTTTACGGCTCATGGGGTTATCAGACTTTAGGATATTTTGCCCCGACAGCACGCTACGGAACTCCGGAAGATTTCATGTATCTTGTTGACGAACTTCACAAGAGAAAAATCGCTGTAATTCTTGACTTTGTTCCGAGCCATTTCCCGACTGACGATTTCGGCCTTGCCCGCTATGACGGCACAGCCCTTTATGAACACGAAGACCCCCGCAAAGGCTATCACCCGGACTGGGGCAGCTATATTTTCAATTACGGGCGTAACGAAGTCAGAAGTTATTTAATTTCGTCGGCGGCTTTCTGGATTGATCAGTATCACGCTGACGGTTTAAGAATTGACGCTGTTGCTTCAATGCTTTATCTTGACTACTCAAGACGCGACGGCGAATGGGTTCCGAATATTTACGGAGGACATGAAAATCTTGAAGCTATTGCTTTGCTCCGCGACATGAACAGCGAACTTTACGGACGTTTCGGAACTATTCAGACTATAGCCGAAGAGAGCACGGACTGGCCTATGGTAACGCGCCCTGTATTTTTAGGCGGCTTAGGCTTCGGAATGAAATGGAACATGGGCTGGATGCACGACACGTTAGAATATATGAGCCTCGATGCTGTTTATAGAGCGTGGCATCAAAACCAATTAACATTCAGTATCTGGTACGCTTTCAGCGAAAATTTCATGCTCCCGTTATCTCATGATGAAGTCGTTCACGGAAAAGGCTCGCTGATTAATAAAATGTCCGGCGACTGGTGGCAGAAACGCGCGAATTTAAGACTTCTCTACGGCTACATGTGGGCTCATCCGGGCAAAAAATTATTATTCATGGGCAGCGAATTTGGACAGGGTCTCGAATGGAGTCATGACACGGCCTGCGAGTGGCATTTACTTCAGAAAGAAGAGTTCAAAGGGATTCAAAATTGGGTCCGCGATTTGAACCACGCTTTGAAAGAATACAAACCGCTCTATGAACTTGATTTTTCGGGCGAGGGTTTCCGCTGGATCGACTGCTCAGACTGGCACGACAGCGTAATAGTATGGTGGCGCAAAGGCAAGAGCAACGAAGAATATATTTTATGCGCCGCTAACTTCACGCCTGTCCCGAGATTCGGCTACAGGGTCGGAGTTCCGCGCATGGGCTTCTGGAAAGAAATTCTCAACAGCGACTCGACTCAATACGGCGGAAGCGGTATCGGGAACTGCGGAGGCATGGAGTCCGAAGCTGTAGAATGTCATAATCTCCCGTACTCGCTGCAGTTAAGTCTGCCGCCTCTTGGGATTGTTATGTTCCATTACGACACAAGAAACGAAACGAAAAACGGAAACGAAGCATAATTAAATTAATAATTAGGAGCAGGGGAGTTAGAAAATATCTTTGCTCCTAATTTTTTTCACGAAAGGAGTAATATTTTTTGGGCGTTATAAAGAAAATTTCCCGTCTTTGCCGGGCTTGGACGAAATATCTTTTAGCTTTCAGTAACGTGGGGGGGGTAAAGGATTCAAAATGCTGGGTATTTGGCGAATGGGGCGGTTATATACGCGGAGATAACAGCGCGTGCCTTGCGAACTATGCTGCTGAAAGAGATCCGGGCTTAAATCTCTATTGGATTTCCCGCAAAGATAACAAATTAAACTTAAATATCTTAGACAGTAGAATAAAAGTTCTCGAATACGGCAGCATCGAAGCGGAAAACATATTAAAGAAAGCCGGAGCAATTTTTTTCAGCGTTAGTTTTCTTGATGTAAGTCCATGTCCTTATAACTTTTACGGTAAAGCTGTATCAGTTAATCTTCGCCACGATTCACCTTTCAAAAACGGCAGATCCCGAAATTTTATTTACAAATTTTATGTAGGAATTGTTAATAAAATCATCAGGGCGAGATATTTATTGTCTATATCTGACGAATTTACAAAACTCAGAATATCGGAATTTGAGCCCGGCAAAGTTATAAATGCAGGTTTCCCGCGCGATGAATTATTATATTCAGAAAAATATTTGCAGGAAGCTAAAAAAAATCTCACCGAAAAAATTCACCGGGACTATAATACTAAAATTATCGCTTATATGCCTACGTGGAGATATAACGGCGATGAAATTCCTGAGCTTAAGAAAGTTTTTTCTCCCGATTTTATAGATTGGCTCGAAAAAAATAATATTGTTGTAATTCATAAATCCCATTTCGTTACAGAATGTTCTAACCTTGAAAAAGACCGTTCCGCAAAGTCTTCGCAAATCGCACAAAATATAATAAAAATGAACGACATCAGCGCGTCAGAATTATTAGCGGCTTCAGATATTCTCATCACGGATTATTCTTCATGCGTTTGGGATTATTTAATTCTCGACAGGCCGGTTATACATTTTGCATATGATTACGAAATATTTAAGACTACGGGCATGGGCGGCAGTTTTATCTGTGATTTCAGCGAAATTGCTTTTGAAGAAATGAATTGCGGCTCTATCGTTTCAAATTCCGAAGATCTTCAAAAAGCTATAATTGACGGGATTAGTTTCCCTGATTCTCAAAAAGAATTACGCAGACAGAGACGTGAAAGATTTATGACTTACGAAAAGCCTGGAAGCTGCGAAAAGATTTTTGATTTTGTCGTTAGGGAATTAGAAAAACAAAAATGAGGAGTATTGCTCTTTCCTAACTCCTCATTAATAATTTAATTCAGATCTCTGCTTGCTACAATGTCGACATCAGTTCCGCAGACGTTATGAATTAAAACTTGGCCGATTTTTATCGGTGCTCTAACGTTTAATTCAGCAACGGCCTTAGCAATCTCTTTCAATTTCCCTTTAGGCGCAGGAGTTTTGCTCCTTATCGGACAGACGGGCAATTTACCGCCCTCAACTCTAACAGTCGAGGCAAAAACTCTACGAGGATCTTTAACTTCAGTCTTAGCGTAAGCAAATCCGCGCGGACAATTATTGCCGGTTACGCTCGCTACTTCGCCGTTGCTGAGAATAACATTAAGCCCGCACCCTAAAGGACACGAAACGCAAATAATTTTTTTCTCAACTAAATTTCTTTCTTCGCTCATGATTTTTCACTCCTAAAATGTATATAAGGAGAAGAAATTATTTTTTAATTCCTCACGCCGCTTTGCGGGAGGCCTAACTCCTAACCCCTAACCTTAAAAGGCACTTGCGCGTGCTAAAAATTTTTTTTACTTAGAAAACTAAGCGCGGGAAAATCCCTAACTCCTAACTCCTCACTCCTCACTTTTACAGCGGCTTAATATCAATCGTGATTTCTTTCAAATCCGGCTTTGATTTTATAACATCGGCTTTTAGTCTGACTTCGTTCATTTCGCCCGGACGAGCATAGCGCAGTTTTTGAGTATAAAGTCCCGGTTCGGCTGTAACTTTGCAGGGGCCTTCGATCGGATGAGTTACGCGCATATAAATTATAGTGTCGCTCTCACCTGTTATAAATTGCGGAGAATATAACCGGACATTTTCACCGCCTTTAACAGGAATTTTTTTGACGTTCGGGGAAATTTTTCCGGCCGCGAATTTTGCCGCGTTAGCTCCGGCTATTAATCCCTCATCGCTGACGTTATCAACTAAATCATAAACTATTACGACATTTCCGGCCGCAAATACAGCAGGGTTAGAAGTTTGCAATAAATCATTGACGACAGGCCCGCCCGTTACGGGGTGAATTTCAATCCCGGCCATTCGGGTTAATTCATTTTCAGGGATTAAGCCTATAGCTAATAATAAAGTGTCGCAAGGGACGTATCTTTCTGTGCCGTCAATCGGATTTAATTTTTCGTCAACTTTAGCTACTGTAACGCCTTCGAGTCTGTCAGTGCCGTGAATTTTTTTAACAGTCGTCTGAAGATGAAAAGGTATTCCGTAATCGTCAAGACACTGCGCAATATTTCTTCTAAGACCGCCCGGCCAAGACATTACCTCATAAACTCCTTCGACTTCAGCACCTTCCCAAATCATTCGCCTCGCCATAATTAAGCCTATATCGCCCGAACCTAAAATTACGGCGCGTTTTCCGGGCATATAGCCCTCCATGTTCACGAATCTTTGAGCAGTTCCTGCCGTGTAAATTCCTGCCGGACGTGTTCCGGGTATCCTGATTGCTCCGGCGGGTCTTTCGCGGCAGCCCATAGTTAAGACTATCGATTTAGGATTAAGACATTCAATGCCTCGTTCTTTGTTCATAGTCCAAACGGAATTTGAATCTTTATCAATTTGAAAGACCATTGTGTTAGTACGAAATTCTACACCGGCCTCGTGAGCCATATTTATAAACCTGTGCATATATTCAGGGCCTGTTAATTCTTCTCGGAAAGTTCTAAGCCCGAAGCCCGGGTGAATACACTGCTGTAAAATTCCGCCTAAATCCCAATCGCGTTCAAGAACAACAACGCGTTCTGCTCCTTCTTTCTTTGCGCCTATACCTGCGGCAACTCCTGCGGGGCCTGCTCCGATGATTAAAACATCAATATTATTATTTTCCATGATTTATTCAGCCCCTTTTAATAAAAATTCTTTAGTCTTTCCAGCTAATAATTTTGACTCTCCGCCGTGTCTTGTGATTTCGTCAAGCGGAATATTTAACTCGCGCGACAAAATTTCAGCAACTCTCGGACAGCAAAATCCGCCCTGACAGCGTCCCGTGCCTGCTCTTGTCATCATTTTAACGGCTGTTACAGTTTTTGCTCCGCGTCTTATAGCTTCAAGGACTTGGCCTTCCGTTACAGTTTCACATCTGCAGACTATTTGAGCATAAGCCGGATCTTTTTCAGCTAATTTTTTTCTTTCTTCCATGCTGAGATATAAAAATCTCGGGATATTTCTTCGTTCAGGGATAAATTTTTTATTAGGAATTAATTTAATTCTGTCGGCTAATTCTTCTTTTAATAAATCCGCTACATATTCAGCTATTGCCGGAGAAGACGTAAAGCCCGGCGATTTAATTCCTGCAACGTTGACGAAACCTCGCGGAGTTTTTAAGACTTTAATTTCAAAATCTCCCGATTCTGTGTTAGCTCTAACGCCTGCAAAAGTTGTGATATTTAACTTAACAGGAAAATCCGGAACTAAACGCCTCGCTCCTTTCAAAACTTCTGCAAGTCCTTCAGGAGTTGTGGCTCTGTCTTCGGGGTCTTCCTGCTCCGTAGCTGTCGGACCTGACATTAAATTCCCCTCAGCTGTCTGCAAAACTGTTATTCCTTTGCCCGCTTTAGACGGACACGAAAATAAAAAGCTGTTAATAAATCCTTTTGTAGTCCGGTCAAGCAGTAAATATTCGCCTTTTGTCGGAATGATTTTGAAACTTTCATCGCCCGCCCATTTTGAAATTTCGCCGGAATGAACTCCGCCCGCGTTAATTACAACAGGAGCAAAAAATTCGCCTATGTTAGTAGTAACGCCGCGAATATTATTTTTTTCGTCAAATAATAATCCTGTTGCTAAAGTTTCTAAAAATAAATCAGCGTTATTAAGCCGGGCATTTTCGATTAAAGCGTTGACGGCCTCGAAATTATTAATAATTCCTGCTTCGGGAGACCATAAGGCCGCGACAATTTCTTTTGAGACATTAGGCTCTTTTTCGCGTAATTTATCGCCCGAAATTATTTCAACGCCCGGCGCACCGTTAGTTTTGCCCTGTTCGAGCAATAATTCAAGATGTTTAATTTCGTCATCATTAAAAGCGCAGACGTAAGAACCGCAGGGATTAAAATCAATATCGAGTTCTTGAGTTAGTTTATGCCAAAGTTTATTTCCGGGCACGCAAAATTTTGATTTCATTGTCCCGGGTTTATCATCAAAGCCGCCGTGAATCATTGAACTATTAGCGCGGCTCGCTCCTGAAGGGAGTTCGGAGGCTTTGTCAAGCACGGCGATTTTTAATTTATATTTTGAAAGTTCGCGTGCTATTCCTGCTCCCGTTACTCCTGAGCCTATGATAATTACATCGTAGTTCATGAGATAAAATCCCTCCTCTAAAATTTTTTTATTGAGGAGTTAGGAGTGAGGCCTCCCCGCCTCGAGCGGGCGTGAGGAGTTAAAAAAAATTTTTTATGAGTGTTTGAATTTCATTATTCCTAAAGTTAATAAAATAAAGGCGCAAAGAATTAAAACATTTCTAATTCTTAATTCATTTGAATTACAGCCGCCGCTTGAACTGCTGCTTGAATTTTTAGCGTCTTCTTCAATTATATCCGCAAGAAGTTCATAAGCTCCGTAAACGTCTAAGAAGCCGTATTTTGAAGTGCTGTCGTTAATATGCTCGCCTTCTTCATAAGTAACGCTGTCATTTTTGCAGTAATTTTCGTTAGCACCTTCTAAGATAGCACGCTTAATTTGATTTCCTGTAGCGTCAGGGTAAGCAGATTTTAATAACGCAACCGTGCCTGTTACATAAGGAGCGGCCATTGAAGTACCCGCCCAGCTTGCATAATTAGTAACGCCATCTTCAACTTCTTCGCCATCATCAAATTCATAACCTTGTTTAATTGTGCTTACGATATGAGAGCCCGGCGCAGTGATGTCAACATATTCAGAACTGTAATTTGAATGAGATTCGCTATAACCTTCAGCTGAACGGATAATTTTTCCGGTTAAGTCTTGACTTGCCGACGCTACGACTATCATGTTATCGATGTTAAGGAATGAGGCAGGATAGCAATAATCGCCTTTTTTATACGCATTCCGCAATTCTCCGGTGCTGCTTACTCTATAATCATCACAAGGAGCAGGCAGGCCGACAGCTTGATCTTGGTTGCCTGCCGACACGCAGATAACAACGCCCAAATCACTTACGGTTTTCATAGCTGCCCAATAAGGTTCATTGGTATTGCTGATTACGCTCGGAGTTGCGGAAACCCAGACTCCCAAAGACATATTTACAACCGGAATGTTTACGCCCTGATTAACGAGAGAAGCAACGATGTTTAACGCACCCATAACTAACGACGAAGGAATGCTGCCGCTGCTGTCAGAAACTCTCATCATAATAATTTTAGTTGTCCAGTTTACGCCCGCAACACCCGTGCCGTTATTCCCGACAGCACCGATAATTCCTGACACGTGAGTCCCGTGCGGCATAGAGGTATTATCCTGCCAATATTCCTCGTCAGTAACATAAAAAATTTCATTATTATCATTCACATCATTCACGCCGAAAGCCCTGCAATATTCTGTTGCTATATTATCTTTCAAATCTTCATGAGTTGAGTCAATTCCGCTGTCTATAACTGCGACATAAACTGAATCGCTGCCCTTAGTTTTATCCCAAACTTTAGGGGCGTTGATAGCTTCCATTCCCCAAAGTTTATTGTAATATGTGTCGTTTGGGGTCGTAGAATTTAAGTGCATAATGTAATTTAATTGCGCTCCTTTAACGTCCGGGCGCGCTAAAACTTCTTCAAGGAGTTCCTGCTCGCTTTTTGTATCGGAGTGAAGAAGCACGAACATTTCATTATTAATTTCAGAAAAAGTATCGTAAGCAAGCGAAACTTCCGCGTCAAGTTCAGAAGCTACAGAAGCAACATAAGCTGAGTGTTCGCCCTCTGAAGCAAGAGAAGCCGTTGTAACTTCATTTTCTGAAGGATTTTTGAAAACTACAAGGACATCGCCCGGCACAGTTTGAGAAGCAAAAACAGACGAAGCAGATAAAACGATTAAAATAACCGCGAAAATAATTTTTTTCATTAAAAAACTCCCTTATGAACGTTTGAATTTTATTATTCCTAAACTTAATAAAATAAACGCGCAAAGAATTAAAATATTTTTAATTCCTAATTCCTCACTCCTAATTAAATCACAGCCGCCGCTTGAACTGCTGCTTGAATTTTTAGCGTCTTCTTCAATTATATCTGCAAGAAGATCATAAGCCCCGTAAACATCTAAGAAGCCGTATTTAGAAGTGCTGTCGTTAATATGTTCGCCTTCAGAATAAGTAAAGCTGTCATTTGTGCAGTAATTTCCGTTAGCACTCTCTAAAATCGCTCGCTTAATCTGTGAGCCTGTAGCGTCCGGGTAAGCAGATTTTAATAACGCGACCGCGCCCGTTACATAAGGAGTGGCCATTGAAGTACCCTCCCAGCTTGCATAATTAGTAACGCCGTCTTCAAGCTGTTGATCTCTTACAAATGTATAACCGGGTTTAATTGTGCTTACGATATGAGAGCCCGGTGCAGTGATGTCAACATATTCAGAACTGTAATTTGAATGAGATTCGCTATAACCTT
>CAMVMK010000060.1 GCA_947168585.1 uncultured Fretibacterium sp. | reverse complement strand
CCGTAACCGACAGCTTTTTCAGCTTGTTTTGCTTTTACCTGCATTATCTCACCACTTTACCATTTACTTTCTTGGCATAATTTATGAGTGTTTCAGCAATAAAACCACTTGTTATTTTTTCAGGTATAGTAACTTTTTCACTATGTTTTAACATAACGGCCATTATTGCTAATGTTCCTGATGAATGTTCTGCTTCTCTTATAATTTTCTTCAATTCTCTTTTCTTAGCACCATCTAAGGCTTTATCCGTATAAGTAGTTAAACTTCTCACAGCTGCTGCATAAGTCTTTTCACTTACAGATTTGTAACCTAACGCATGTGTTTCAGCAATTATTTTAGATTCTTTAGCTGCATTCCTTTTGCCACTATTCCCTTTACGAGACATTTTGGTTTACCACCTTACCTAAAAAATTCATTAACATACAAACTGCCGCCGCTCATAGCAAAGCCCTCGTGATTATTCTCAGCAAATGCTAAGACAACCGCGTCAGCTCTGTCCGGCGAATGGCCTAATCTCTTTTTCATGTCGTCTTTGCTTTCAATTTGGATAGCACCGCGAGCGTCAATTTTGTATTTAACCGCCGCTAATTCCGATAACAGCTCATCATCAGGCGGCAAAGCTATCGGCTCTTTCTCTGGGTCGAGCTTCTCTCGAAAATTCCACCATAATTCAGCTCTCAAATTATGAAATCGTTCAGAATCCCGCGATTTTTCAGCGACATTAACGCCGACATTCTCGAAGCCCTCTTCTTCAAGACTGTCAACAACACCGCGCCCGACACCTATTTCATCAACGCTGATATTTCTAATTTTATTTTCACGAGCGATATTAATAACAAGTCCTGCCGTCTCTCTCGTATTCTTTTGCGAGTAAACATTCAGAGGCATAACCTTTGAACCGCGTCTTTCGGCAATTACAGTTTTATCCATTCCATAAGCCGCAACGTCAACGCCTAATTTATAAAAATCTCCTTCCGGTGTATCGTTCCAGCGTTCCATAGCAAGCTCAATCCATACCAAAGGAATTAAAGTGTCCTCGCCTTGCTGAGGAAAATTACCCATAATACGAACTTGATACGGCGCACTTTCCTCGCCCCATGAGATGTAACGGTCAGCGACCCATTGAGGAGTAATTAATTTAGGATAAGGAATTTCCTTAACTTTATCTTTCCACGCGCCGCTCGAAATATCCTCTTGTGTTATTCCCGAATGAGTGAAATTGGGAGTATCGAACGCACTGATATGAAAAGTCTTAAATCCCGGCTTCATAAAAGCGTCATAAAACGGCGTACCGATTGAAGTCGGGTTGCCGATTAATAGCAGTCTTGCTCCCGAACTTGTTAAAATTCCTTCGACTGCTTCAAAAATATCGATATTAACGCCTGCCGCTTCATCAACAACACACAAAATATGCTCCTCATGAAATCCTTGAAATCTGTCCGGCTCATTCGTGCTAAGTCCTGCCGCGTACCATTCATTAAAAATTAAATGTAATTCAGGAGTTTTCGGTGCAAGCGAGCCGCCCAAAGGAATAACAGCGTCCCTATAAGCCGAGCGAATTTCTTTCCAGATTAATTTTTCGACCTGCCTCCAAGTCGGCGCAGTGCTTAAAACTATAGATTTTTCATGAGTATATAAAAACCATAAAATACACATGGCCGCCGTGAATGTTTTACCTATTCCATGACAAGAACGTACAGCAGTGCGTGAATTATCACGAACAGATTTTAATATTTCAGACTGTATCGACCATAATTTTTTATTTAATATTTTTTGCGTGAAATACTCAGGGTCTTGAAGCGAATTAATAAAACTTAATTTTATTTCGTCTGCTTTACTCATAATTTAATTTTCTCATATTTATAATCAGGTTTACCTCGTGATGAATATACTTTATTAAATTCTTGAGTTAATTTTTGCGCTTTAGCTTTATTGCCTGCTAAATTAGCTTCTCTTATTTTTGTGAAAAGCGATGATAATTTAGCGTTTTTTCGTTCATAAAATTTTGAATTATCAACATTAGTCTTCTTTCGCTCAACAGCATTTTTAACATTAATCGAAGCTATATCTGACGCTTTAATCCGAGTTTTTGAAAATATATTAGCCTCAAAAGTAGATTTATAATTTTCTCCTAATCTTTTTGTTTTATGAACAACTTTATAAATTAAAGGTTCTACTTCTCTGCCTGTACTAATTTTTGAATTTAATGGTGTCCATTGATAACCTTCCACTGCCCCTGCTTGGTTTCTTAAACTTTCAGGTAAATCATTAATTTTATATACTGAACGTCCACTTATTCCGCCTTCTGTAGGACTGGTAGTTGTAGGAGCTATTCTATACCATTCACTGGCACTGCCGTCATTTTTTACTATCTGAAAATCAGCATACATATTTTCACCGCTTAATTTTTCAGCTAAATCCTGTAAGTTTTTGAAAGTTCCTTCACCTAATTTACTTCTTTTTCCGCTCTTAGGTTTACGAGACATTAGTATTTCTCTCCTTTCTTAGCGTAATTTTCGAGCATTAAATCAGCGAGAGTAATTTTGCCGCTGAGTTCTGCCTTGACATCTGCTGACATTTCTAATTTTTGAGTTTCGCGCCAACCTGCACGAGTTTTAAGCCAAAATATAGCCGCTGTTGTATTGCCGTCTTTGGCCTGCTGATAAAGCGTCTGTGCAATGACTGTATTCGCCTTGATTGTTCCTATTCTAAGCTCTTCTTTGTAATATTTATCTAATGTTGGCCGCGTAATTCCAAGATATAGCGCAATATCTTCATTCCGTATACCTGCCGCCGCAAATTGCTCAACTCTTGCACGCGTCTCTTCTGTCGGTTTATATGGTGGCCTTCCCATTTAATCACCTCCTAATGTATTTCACTTGAACCTGACTCACTCCACGTAATTCCTAAAGATTTTAATGTTGCTGCTTGTTTTGCTGTAGGTTTTGAACCACCGCTAAAAATTAAATGCTGAATATTTGAGACACTCGCTTGTTTTCCGAATATTTGAACTTCTGCATATCTCGAAGATACATCGCTTATAGAAAGTTTTTTATTAGCTCTAACTTTTGATATAACTTCACCAAAAATAGTTTTTTTTGTCCACTCATTTTTCTTATAATCAAATATATTTTTTCGTGCCATAATTGATTTATAAGACGGCTTCAACATTGGCGAAGAACGAAGTCTACGTCCTTCATCTATTGAATCGCCAAAAGTTACTGATGAATATGACTTTACTGTCGGCTTAAATATTGCAGTAACATTTCCATACATACCTTCATAATCACTACCAAGATATTTTGAATAACCCGAGATTGTCTTAAAACTGGTAGCACTACCATATACAGGCCTTTTGTCAAAAGCTTCAGAATAATAGAAACGAAACATACTGTCTTCTGCTGCTTCTCTCTTTTTCCTATATCCAGACGTGCCTTTTCCTATACCGTTTGAAGCTTCAAAACAGGACTTAAATCTACCGTCTTTTAAGATTTTATCCAATTTACTCGCTGGAAATTCAATTTCTACATGAGTGTCATCTGAACTCATTAATTTTTGTAATTCACTATCTATCTTGTTTAACTCTTCATCAGTTACACCTAATCCTCTTAACTCAACATCTCGAAAGCCTTTCAACCAGTCATATTCACTTTCTCTATCATAATTTACACGGTCTAAAACTTCCTGAGCAATAGGTAAATTAGTTTTTATTTTCTTGCGTCCGCTTGAACTGTTACTCATTACGAAAACACCTCAATTAATCTATCCAGAAGTTTTGAAACACTGCCGTCATTAATATATTTCACAAACCAGTCGCCATCTAAACGTTCCTGTCTCCATATAAGAGTTAAAAACGCGCAACACTGCTGAAATGTAAAGTTTTTAACTCTTGACACTTCTTTTGCAAAATCCCAGTTTTTACTATAATTTATGTGGTCTGCATAATCATAATCAATACAACCTACTCGCTGTAATGTATTTGCAAGTTCGTTATAGCGTAAAACGTCATCTCTATCTTTAGGATTAAGTTTTATGTTCCTGATAGAATTACGATACTGTTTAAGAATTTTTACTTTTTCTGCGTTTGTCATTGCCATTACTTTCCCCTCCTCTATGTCTATGCGTCTGGTGCTGAAGCCCAACCTCTAAATTTATAGAGAGACGTTTTATTCTGTGGAGACGTTACTAAACTACCACGATTAATTATCATCATATATCCTGAACCAGAATCGTACCACCCATCTATACCTTTACTTATCGCATATAACGCTATTTTGTCATCATTCTTTATTTTCGTAATGTTCTTAAATGCTTTATCTTTAGCAATCAAAGCCCACATATTTCCCTCGTTTTCAATCTTAGCGTTCGGCTTAATTTTTGCTCTCATCATTACAGATTGATTGGGATAACCGTACGATGCCGAGTTTGTAAAACTATTAGCAAAATATAATGCTCTTCCATAAGCTGAAACATCTGATAATTGAGTATAATCACCAGTCTTTATCTGGTCTATAATATCTTTAGCAGATATATTCTTACTATTATTCACAGTACGATAAATCGCCCGCCCTTTTAATTTATTTAATTCTTTATCAGAAACCATTTCAGGTTTATTATTCATACCTAATGCGTACATAACTTTGCTTGTTTGCGAGTTATCTAAATAATCAGGAACTTTGATATTATCATCATCAATAATTTTCTCTATTAAATCAACCTGTTCATCTGACGACATTTTCAAAAACTGGTCATATGTTACTCCTGAAGACGGCGTAGCACTTGACTTCTTTTTCCTACCACTACTGCCATTACCCACTTCTATCACCTCTCCATAATAAGGAAGCACGCCAGTTTTCCTGACGTGCTTCCTAAATTACAAAATTAAACTCTGACTATGCCTTTGTGCGATTTTTTTTAATAGACTTTTTTACAGTTTGTTTTTTATCGTTAATGAAACGCAATGCAGTACCATGACCATAACCCTCATCCGAGAAAAATCCCGGTTCTAATTCAGCTTCAGTTCTTTGTTTTTCTTTTTTTGCCATTGTTATTCCTCCTTTTTAACATTTTAGAACATTTCAACATCTACTTCAACCTGTTTATAGTAATTTCCACCAGAGCGTCCCATTTTTCCTGTAAATCGCACATCTGTAATACGATAATTTTGTTTAGGTGCAAGTATAAATTCTCCAAAATCACCACCAGCACCTTTACCAGGCATAAGAGCTTTAGTTGAAGCTGGTGCTTTTATATTTAATTTAACTGCTTTATCAGTAAAATGATTATATGCTGGAGCTTTTGAAAAATTATTACAAGATACGCTAAGAAATGCGTTATCAATATATGTCTTACCTACAAGTCGTTTCTTTAGTGTAGAAATATTCATTCTATTGAAATTAGAAACTCCTAAATCTCTCATATAGCCTACCCTGCAATATCGTGTTAATTCTAAATTTTCTCCTAAGTTATGCATTCCATCTATAAGGCCGTCATACATTTTTTTCTGCTGATGTGTTAAAGATATTCCTTTCCGAAGTGAATTATTTAATTCTTGAGATTCTGCATATAAACTGCCCGGCACAGCATGTGGACTCAAATAATGTCGTATAGACCGTTTCGTATTATCACTGAAAGTTTGTTTTGCAAAATAACCGTCTTCGTCATTTAATATATGATGTGGATTGATATCTTTGTCTGAAAATGTCGGTACAGGCGCAACTGGTGCAGGAGCAGCTGTCAAAGGAGCAGTTTTCTTTTTTCTTCCACTTGAACTGTTACTCATTCTTTATCACTCTCCATAAAAAGCCGTCCTTAACAGGACGGCTTTATTATTTTTTCTTTGCTGAACGTTTACGTTCTACTGCGGCTTGTACCGAAGGAGGCAGACCCATTTGATTACTAATTTCTGCTACTGCCTGTTTTCTTTCTTTAGGCGACATTTTCATTAACTTTTTCTCAAGACTTGTCATTGCCATTACTTTTCACCTCCTTTATGCATCTGGTGCTGTATTCCAACTTGTATATACTCGTGGTAATCTTCCCATAAGCGCGGCACTCGATTCTCCAACATGCAAGGCTTTTTTATTACTTGAAGTAGTTACTAAACTACCGCGATTAACTATCATCGTATAGCCTAAACGTTTATCGTACCAACCATCATAACCATGAACAATAGCAGTCAAAGGTGCTAATTCCTTCCACTCATCACTATGAAATGTTTTTGACTTATTATAGGCATTATTTTGTAATTTTAATAATTGATTAATACTTACAAGTTTAGCATCTTTCTTAACTTTAGACCGCATAACTGTCGCATCTTCAGTGTTTCCATATAAAGCCGATACTCTGAAATTATTCGCAAAATATAACGCTTGGCCAGCTTTAGCATTATCCGTACTTGGAAATCGAGTATAATCCGAAGTTTTTATCTGATTTATAATTTCTTTAGCAGATATATTTTTTCCCGTTACCGTTTGACTTGAAGAAACCGTACGATACATAGCTTCACCTTCTAATTTATTAAATTCAGCGTCTGAAACCATTTCAGGTTTATTATTTATACCTAAAGCATACATGACTTTTGTTGCAAGCGAGTCATCTAAATAATCAGGAACTTTAATTTTTTTGTCATTAACAACACTATCAATTAAATTATATTTTTCCTGTTCACTCATAGCCTTAAACTGGTCATAGGTAACTCCTGAAGGCGTAGCTGCCGCAGGTGTCGGCGAAGGTACTCCTGCTGGTGCAAATGTAGCCTTCTTCTTCCTTTTACCACTACTGCTGTTACTCATTTTTATCAACTCTCCAAACTACACCTTGACTTGCATTTTTTACTTTGTAATAGACAACTTTTGTTTTACCCCAATCAAAATCAAGATAAGGATTGTAGCCGTAAATTAACACGCATTCAGGCTTAATTTTTTCCAACATATACTTCATTCCATTTTTCCAATACTCCTGATTTTCAGAATATTTGAAAAAACCTACCGTCTCAATCGCAACAACACCGCCCGGTTCAATTCCTGAAAAAGCAAAATCCCACGTAGGCTCATCATTCCAAGCTAATGACGGTATAACTTCAAGACCTGCGTCCTGCATAATTTGTCCTATTAAACGCGCACGATAGACGTTATAAATTTTCATAGCCATCGGCATATCGATATAAGTTGAAAACTGTGGTGCTAAAACACAAGCGAAATCGCGCATTCTTTCTATATGCTTGAAAGGATTAGTCCAAACTCTCTCAAATTTATAGTCATCAATAAAAAAATGAACGCCAACACCTGTTTTATCGCCTTTGAAACTTCGTACATCGTTAAAAGTAAACAAGCCGTCAGGAACATAGTGACAGGCTTTCATAATAGGAATTTGATAAAAGCCTTCAACACGCGTCTCATCATACTCATTCAGCCGATAGATGTTATAAGTTGCTTCTCGTGCTTGGCCAAAATAGCCTGTATCAATATCATCATCGAATCTGAAATCGTCTAAATCGGCCATTTCAAAGCCAGTGAAAGTTATATCAAATTTATTATTATCGAGTTCGTCTAAAATCTCGTAGAGTTTATCGCTGTCCCAGTCACCAGAAATTTTATTTAGAGCAATATTTAATGCTTTTTCCTTATCCTCTAACAAATCAACAACAACGCAATCGACTTCTTCAACGCCTAACTCTTTAAGTGCTTTCAGCCTTTGGTGTCCTCCGACAACGTAACCTGTATGTTTATTCCAAATCACAGGCTCAACGTATCCGAACTCATCAAGAGAACGTTTTAAGCGTTCAAGTTCTTTCTTAGAGATTTTGCGAGGATTATAAGGAGCTGGTATAAGTTCGCTAAGTTTTTTCTTTTCTATCTGCATTTTTATTTCATAACGTCTTCAAGACGAAGTTTTTCACCATTCCTAATAAGGAAAACATCATTAGTATCACCGTTTTTTAACTTAAAATATCGTTTAACTTGAACGTCAACAAATTTTTCATCAAGTTCAACTGCAAAACAGCGTCTATTAAGCTGTTCACAAGCTACCATTGTAGAACCTGAGCCATGAAAACCGTCAAGAACGATGCAATTCTCTAAAGTTGACTGTTTTATAAGGTGTGCCATTAAAGGTACAGGCTTGCTTGTCGGATGTCCTTCGCCTTCTTTTTTTGAAACCATTATTTTATCAAAATCAAAACAGGTGGTTTGTTTTCTATCACCGTACCAGTTATGTTTTCCTTTTTTCTTCCAACCGTAAATAATAGGTTCAAAATTCTGCTGATAATCGGTTCGTGAAAGCACTAAACTATTTTTGCGCCAAACTAAACCAGAAGAAACATAAAAACCTGCGTCTTCAAAAGCATCATAAAAAACACGCGATTTTGATGATGCATAAAAAACATAGCAAGCAGCATCATCGGCTAAGTTTTCTAAAAAACAACTAAAAGCATTTAGGAGAAATTTATATCCTTCTTCATCATTCAGTGAATCATTTTTTATACTTCCTGATTTATTTTTATAATTAACTAAATAAGGAGGGTCAGTTAATAGCAAATTAGCTTTTTGACCGTCCATTAAAAGTTGATACGTTTCAGGTTTGGTACTATCGCCGCAAAAAATTCTGTGCTTGCCGCAAATCCATAAATCGCCGAGTTGTGAAAAAACAGGCTGATTTAATTCTTCTTCAACGTCAAAATTGTCGTCTTCGGTTTCTTCCTTAAATAGTTTATTAATTTCAATATCATCAAAACCTGTTAAACTCAAGTCAAAATCTAAAGTCTGTAAATCCTTAAAAATATCTTCTAATTTTTCTAAATCCCAGTCACCAGAAATTTTATTAAGAGCAATATTTAAGGCTTTTTCTTTAGCTGGTGTTAAATCGACAATCACGCATTCAATCTCATCAATACCTTGAGCTTTAAGAATTTTAAGTCTTTGATGACCACCGACAACATTACCAGTCTGTTTATTCCATATGATAGGTTCAACATATCCAAATTCATCAATGGAACGTTTTAGTTTTTCATATTCTTTGTCACCTGGTTTCAAATCCTTACGAGGATTATAAGGAGCAGGTATTAACTCTTTAATTTTTTTTATTTCAATCTGCATCTGCATCAATTTTTTCCTTTGTTCTGTTGTGTCGTGTTATGTCATGTAGGTTATGTTGTGTCATGTTATGTTAGCGCGTTACGTACGCGTACAGTACACTTACAATACTTTTATAACGTAAATAAATTTTTGCACGATAAGAGGATAACACGATAAAAGAGCAAAACACGCCATTAAAACGCCAAAAATACGCCAATTTTGCGCCAAAAATACGCCATTAAAACGCCAAATATTGAGCAGCCATTAGAACTAAATCACGGCGTTTACGTGTTAAAGTCCTGCGAGCAATATGCAATTCATCTAAGATAGCTTCAATGGTGTTTTTGCCGAAATAGAGTAATTTCAATATATTAAGGAGCAATTCATTATCAGAACCTTGCAAATTTTCAGGAGCGTCTAAATCGTTCATAAGCTGAGTAACAGGCTTAGTGTAAC
>CAMVMK010000059.1 GCA_947168585.1 uncultured Fretibacterium sp. | reverse complement strand
TCTGCCACACTAAAATGGAATCAATCGAAATTGCTCAAAGATTACAGGATCACGGCTTCAGTGCTGCTGCTCTTCAGGGCGATATGACTCAGGGCGAAAGAAACGCCGTTTTAGCTTCATTTAAGTCGGGCTCCGTTCCCTGCCTCGTAGCTACGAACGTTGCCGCACGCGGTCTTGATATTGAGGGAGTCAGCCACGTAATTCAGTTAGGTCTGCCGGACGATAGAGAAACTTTTATTCACCGTAGCGGAAGAACAGGCCGGGCCGGTCATGAGGGCGTGAATATAGTTTTATTAGCACCGCCGGAACTCGGAAGATTTCGTGAAATGCTGCGGGGAACTCACATTAAAACAGAATGGTGCGATATTCCCGGCATTGAAAAAATCCGCGAGGCTTGGAGAGAGTCAGCAGAGCAGGAAATTTTCGCCGCTCCCGTTGACGCGGATTTCAGCGAGTGTGTAGCTTGGGCTAGCGATTTAATTCAGCGCGCTGAACCTAAAATTATAATCGCAAAATTATTAGCAGTTTTAAGCACTCGCAATAAAGGCTACAGCTTAGATAGAGAATTAGCTCACGAATTAGAACGCCGGAACAAAAAGCCCTCGTTCAAACGCGATAAAGCCGGAGCAATTTCTGACCGTTCAGCGAAAAATAAAAGAATTTCAAAGCCCAAAGGCTCTTTCAAAAAATTCACGAGCAAACAAAATAAAAATGTCGGACAGATTCTTAACGCCATGTGCACGGCTCTAAAAGTTGAACGCAGCGAAGTCGGAGCAATAAGACTTCATGATAATTATATTTTAGTTGAATTAATGCCGCTTGCTTTATCAAGACTTGAACAAGGCCGCGCAGGTCTGTCGAAATTCGGACTTTATCCGGAAAAAAATTAATATTTACTCATGAAAAATAATGAAAATTTTTGTCGCGGACGCAAGCCCGTTTTAGATTTAATCACGAAAACTCCAGGACTATGTTCAAAATTATTAATCGCTGATAACGTCCGGCCTCCTTTTCTTGATGAGATTTTGAAAGCCGCAAGAGATTTTAATGTAACTTATCAGATAGTTTTGCCCGAAGTCCTCGATAAAATTTCCGGCGGCGAACGTCATCAAGGTGTTATCTGCAAGCTGACGGAGTCTAAGCCTCTCGAACTTGAAGAATTTTTGCGGAGTTTTGAAAAAGAAAAAGAAAAAAATTCGCCGTGTCTTTTAGTGATTTTAGATCACATTGAAGACCCTCATAATTTAGGAGCTGTTATCCGTTCTGCTGAGGCCGGAGGAGTTTCTGCAGTAATTTTTGCGAAAAGACGCTGTGCCGTTCCCAACGACACTGTTATAAAAATCAGCGCGGGGGCTTCTTTGCGTCTGCCTTTAATTCAAGTTGCAAATATCACGAACACTATCGAAAGATTAAAAGAATTAAATTTTTGGGTCGTGGGCTTAAGTGAAAAATCTGAAATTTCTATCTGGTCTGAAAAATTGCCGGAAAGGTGTGTTCTTGTTGTCGGGGCTGAAGGTTCAGGGTTATCGCGTCTTGTGATTGAACACTGCGATATTTTAGCTAAAATTCCGATTAAAAATGACGGTGTAGGCTCGTTAAATGCTTCAGTAGCGGCCGCGCTTGGAATTTTTGAATGGGCAAGAAATTTTAACTCTTAAAAAAATCTTAGATACTGAATATACTCCTGCTCCTCTTCGATTGCGTAACGATGTCCGAATTTCTTAAAATGTTCGTCTTCGTAGAACTTTCTTAATTTTTCGTTGTCATCGCAGTCAAGATATATCAATCCGCCGCCGATTCTCCGCTGAATGTCAACAAGAATATCATTAACGATCCCCATTAATTCACTGCCGGTAATTCTTTTGCCGTTGTCAACACCGTAATTTTTCCCGAACTGGGCAATAAGAAACGCCGAAGCCATATATTGGCCGCTCGCTTTGTCAAGACGTGCAAATCTTTCTAATTTTTTCAGCGCGGTTTTGCTGAAATGTTCCGGCGGGATAAGAACTGCTTTATGAGTCAAGGCAAAACAGCCTACTATTTGACCGTCGTCTAAATCGCTCACTATGTAAGTAACCGATAATTTTCCGCGCGAAAAGCTAATTGCCTTATTCCTGAAAAAATCTTCTATTTTAGGATTTATAGGGCACGAGAATGTTGATAATTTCTCTTTCACTTTTTCTTCGCCGTAGTTGTCAATATCGTCAAGAATATTTGTTGATTCTAATCTCATTTCACTGCCGCCTTTCTATTTTTATCTGGAAATTCGTATATAAAGTGAGTTCCTGTAGGCGTTACCACTTGATGTTTTTTATATTCTGGTCCTATATACGGGTCAGCGATTGACTCTTCGATTGCGTTCAAAAATGCGTCTAATTTTTCCTGCGTGTCAAGAACTACATGATGAAATATACTCGATGTCGCCATTAATTTTTTCTCTCCTTTAATTAAAAAAATTTTTAGTGATTATATCATTCTCGTATCCGTTATAATTTTATTAAAAATTTCACGAGGTCTTGTACATGAATATAGAAGAAATTGAAGAAGAATTATCGGACGATGAACGCGCAGATTTTGACGGAATATGGAAAGAAGCTATCGAGCGTTTTCTGCCGGAACTTTTACAGCGGACATTGCCCGAGTTATATCACGATGCTGATTTTTCTATACCGCCGGAATTTTTGTCTAAAGAACTCAGCGACTCAATTCAACGCCCGGCATCAGATGAGCATAACCCGTCTCTTTTTGTTGACGAACTTATTAAAATTTATCTCAAGAACGGACAGACTGAATGGCTCTTGCTTCACATTGAAATTCAAGGCAGCGGCGGCAAAGATATTTCTTTCAGAATGACGCTCTATTGCAGTTTGATTTTTGCTCATCACCGAAAAATGCCCGTAGCCCTCGCTATTCTCACTAAGCCGCGCCCTAAAAAAGAAAATATCGGAACTTTTTCAAGCGAATTATACGGAACAAAATTAACGTATAATTATAATTGCTTCGAGGTTTATAATCAGGATGAAAAAGAATTAGCGGAAAGCGATAACCCTTTCGATTTAATTTTTCTTGCTGCTAAAAAAGCTATGAAAATTCGCGGCAAAAATAAAGAATTGAAAAAATACCGTTACCTTTTAGAAGCTGTGAGGCTTTTATCTCAAAAGGGTTTTAACGAAAATGACCGCAGAGATATTTTTATTTTCATTGCGCGCCTCGTAAATTTGAAAAACATTAAGTTACAACAACGGCTCAAAAAAGACATTGAAGGAAGTGAGAAAATGCGCACATTATCTTGGTTTGAAGAGATGTATCGTGATGAAGCAATGCGTAAGGCTCAACGTGAAGCTAACCTCGCAACCGCAAGACGCTTGCGCTCTGCAGGGTTTAATGATGATGACATTCAAAGATTTACCGAATTATCTCTTGACGATATTCACTCGCTTGATTTAGTTGAAGCCTAAAAATCCTACCTGACGGCAGGCCTCACCCCTAACTCCTCACCTCTCACTTATAAAAAGGGTTTTAACGAAAATGACCGCAGAGATATTTTTAATTTCATTGCGCGTCTCGTAAATTTGAAAAACATTAAATTACAGGAAAAATTTAACAAAGAAGTTGAAGGAGATGAAACAATGAGCCGTACTTTATCTTTTACTGAAAAATATTTTCGCGACAAGGCAATGCGTAAGGCTCAACGCGAAGCTAACCTCGCAACCGCAAGACGCTTGCGCTCTGCAGGGTTTAATGATGATGACATTCAAAGATTTACCGAATTATCTCTTGACGATATTCACTCGCTTGATTTAGTTGAAGCCTAAAATCCTACCTGACGACACCTGTCTGCCGACAGGCAGAGGCAGGCCTCACCCCTAACTCCTCACCCCTCACCTTAAAAAACTTTTTCGCGGCTCAAAAAAATTTTCACTTTATGAAAATGCTTTTAACTCCTCACTCCTCACCCCTAACTCCTCACCGTCTTTTCTTTCCCTCTTGACTTATTTTTATTTCGGGATTATTATTCCTCGCACTGAGTACTGATTTATCTCTCAGTAAAAAACGAAATAAAAATTTCATTAGGGGGTTTTTTATTTGAAAAAGTTTAATGCGTTATTGTTTGCTATGGCTCTCGTGGCTGTAGTTGCGTTCGCGTCGGTGGCTTCAGCTACGACGTTCTTAGCAGTTGACCAGTCTGGTAACGTTGAGGTTGTTAAGATTGATCCTTCTGCGTCTAATCCTCTCACATATAGCGGAAATACGACAGGTACACCGGCTGATTTAATGACATCATTAAAAACTTCGGCTGCTCAGAAAACCGTTAAAGTATTCCCTTGGGAAGGCGGTTTTGCTATTATCAGTGCTGATATCGCAGGTGCTGAGACTGATAGAGTAGCATTATATGAAGTTACAGATGGTAATGTTGCTTATTCCAGCAAAAATGGTGATTTAGGTATCTTAACTAAAGGTATTACCGGCGGTGCTTCAAGTAGTGGAATTAAGAAAGTTGAGACATTAAACGGCAATCCTGTTTTTATCGCTGATAATGCTATCTCAACAATCCTTACTAAGAATGATCATGCGTTTGTTAGCTTTGACTATACGTCAATCGATACGACTTTCACCTTAAACTCAAAGCTTTACGTAATTCATAGTGATGACACTTGCCATACGTTTATTGGTGAAATCTCGAACATTAACTCTTCAACTGCCATGAATACTAGTACTAGAGGAGGAGCGTTTAAGAAAGATACAGAAGTTTTTACCGTGTGGAATAATATGGCACCTGATTATGCGTATTCTGCAGCGGTGGTAGGAAGTTTCGTTTATGTAGTAGATTCACATGATCTTATTAAATTCGATGCTTCTGAAATGTCTCAACAGGGAATCGTTCTTACTTCAAAGACGCCTACAATTACCACTACAAAATTGGAAAATCCTGAATATCGTGCTATGACAACAGATGGTACAACTCTCTATGCATTAAAGGAAACCAATTCCAGTTATGCAGTAGTATCAGTAACTGATGAGGCAGAAACATGGCTTTATGATGTAACAGCCTCTGACGTAAATGCAACTGAAACAGGATCATCATTCGACATCTATTATGATCCTACAGACAAAGTTATAGCAGTTGTAAATCAGGGAAAGAAAGTTGCATTCTATGCTAATATAAATGACAGCTGGTCAAAATTAACGGCAAGAGAAACATTCGTAACAGCAGCACCTGTACTTACAGCGTCCACAACGCCCGACACACCCGATACACCGGTAACTCCGACACCGGCAGCGCAGGTAGTCGACGTAGCGAACTCGACAGCAGCTCAGACAGCAATCGCAGCAGCATTCCCTAACGTTCCGGCATCCAGCTTCTTAACATCTGATAAAGCGACATTAGGCACTGCCGATGCAATTTCAGATGCCGCAAAAGAAGCTCTCGAAGCCAAAGTCGAAGACGGTTACCACGTTAAGAGCTACAACTTGCTCAAGAAAGTAACGCTTACAGAGAAGGGCTATATCTTACTTGAGGGTACTGATATTCAGAAATTAGACTCATCAAAGCATGTAGTTCTTGCATTCAACGCAAGTGGCACGTCTTACCCTGTAAAACTTCTTAACGCGTCAGGTACAGTCCTTGCTGAAACTGTAACATACTTAGGAGCTGGCGAACTTGAGGCCGGTACTTACAACATCTACTACGCCGAGAAAGAAAAAGACTCGGATGACAGCGGCGACACCGGCAGCAGCAGCAGCGGATGCAACGCAGGATTTGCAGCAGTATCAGCGTTATTAGCACTTGCTTTCATCAAAAAAAGCAGATAATCAAAAAGGGTATAATTTATAAACCCAAAAAACTTTAATAATAAAGTAAAAAATAATTTCAGCCGTTCCTTCGGGGGCGGTTGATTTTTTATTGGGTTAGGATTTAATGCAGTAATCTGCATTAAATTATTCGGCTTGTCAGATTAGGAGTGAGAAAAATTCGGGTATAATTAAAAAAAATTTCAAAATTTTTAAGGAGGGATGTCAGCATGAAAAAATTTTTTACAGCGTTGTTATTAATTTTTACTTTAGCGTCTGAAAGTTACGCAGAGAGCGGAGATATTTATGTTCGTCAGGATGTTTTTGACGCTAAAATGGAAGCGTTATTCTCGAGGCTTGAAAGAAAAATAGACACGGCAATCAGCGATTTGAGAAATGAAATGAATACAGCAATCGGTGATTTGAAAAATGAAGTGAACACTTCAATCGACAGCATCAAAAGTGAAATAACCAGCTTAAAAACGGAGAACGGCGAAATTAGAGGCGAGATAAAAGCCTTGTCAGCACGTATTGACGGTTTAGACAAACGAATGGACAGCACGAATACTTTTTTATATTATCTGCTTGTCTTATTAGCAGCATTGATAATATTGCCGCCGGTCAGCCGATGGTTTGAAGCCCAAAAAGAAGCTAAAAATTTTACCCTCGATGATGTCCGAAAATTAATAGCAGAAGAAATTTCTAAGAACGAAAAAATTTATGCTCCGGCGTAAAAAATAATTTCAGCCGTTCCTTCGGGGGCGGTTGATTTTTTATTGGGTTAGGATTTAATGCAGTAATCTGCATTAAATTATTCGGCTTGTCAGATTAGGAGTGAGAAAAATTCGGGTATAATTAAAAAAAATTTCAAAATTTTTAAGGAGGGATGTCAGCATGAAAAAATTTTTTACAGCGTTGTTATTAATTTTTACTTTAGCGTCTGAAAGTTACGCAGAGAGCGGAGATATTTATGTTCGTCAGGATGTTTTTGACGCTAAAATGGAAGCGTTATTCTCGAGGCTTGACGCAAAAATTGACACAGCAATCAATGACTTGAAAGCTGAAATCGGTGAACTCAGAGGCGACATAAAAGCATTATCAGCGCGAATGGACGGCTTTGAACGACGATTAGACTCAATGGATAAGCGTATTGATTTCATGAGCAATTTTTTATATTACATTCTTGTGTTATTAGCAGCGTTGATAATATTGCCGCCGGTCAGCCGATGGTTTGAAGCCCAAAAAGAAACTAAAAATTTTACCCTCGATGATGTCCGAAAATTTCGATAATAGTCAATAGAGTAGATACGAAAATGTTTATATTGAAAAGTAAAATAAATTTCGATGAAAGTAACAAAATGGTGGGTGATACTGGATTTGAACCAGTGGCCTCTTCCGTGTGAAGGAAGCACTACTACCCCTGAGCTAATCACCCGCACATAATGAATAAAAATTCTACAACAAACTTCTTCAAAGTCAAGATTTTATTTTTTAATAGTGAACAACGTTATCAGCTGTTCTGATTTTTTTTATAATATTTTCAGCTTCAGGACTTGTAAAAAATTTATATGTACTTGCAGGAACGAGGTTTTTAATTTTCTCTAATTCGCCGTTCTTAATGGCTTGTCTGACGTTTGAAGCACTTATGATTTCGTTGTCGGATTTTTTTCGAGGAACTATGACGCAGTTAATTCCGTGTACCGGCAATTTTTCAGACATTATCTTATTATAAATTCCTGTAACTAAACTCTTAGGCTCTTCGCCTACATAACGCGAATTAATTCCTAAAGTTTCAGCTATCTTAACGAAAACGCTTAAATCTAAATTAGCGTGGCTCTCAATAACTGCACTGTCGTCCTTTTGAAAATAACTCGGAAACGTTGCGCTGCTGATTATATAAGGGCCGGTATCGTGATAAATTAAATTTTTAAGATGCTGAGTGCCTTCTATTATTAATTTACGGCGGATTTCAAACGGAACGAGAGAAGCGTCTTCGCTGACCATGAAAATATGTAAAAAATCATTTTCAGCGGCGGCTTTCTCTACTAAATATAAATGTCCGAGTGTAAAAGGATTAGCGTTTAATACGAGAGCGGCGATTTTTTCTCCGTTAATTTTAGTTTTCGAGAGTTCTTGAAGATAATCGCTGAAACCTGTTCGTCTATTTTCCATGAAGACAATTTGATTTTCGATCCTGACAATTTCGTAAAAGCCGAGATCCCCGAAAAATTTTGCTGAATTGCATTTCGTATATAAAAATAAATGATTAATTTTCCTGCTATATTCATATTGAATTAAATGCGAAACGATTTCATTCATAAGCCCCTCGCCCTGATGTTCGCTGCTGACGGCCATGCAGCGTAAAGTATTTCCGAAGCAGCTTCCGGTAGCTATGACCTTATAATCTTCATCGTAAACGGCGCAGGTATAGTCAAGATTTTTGTCGCGTCTTATACCTTCATGAAGTAATAATTTTTCAATTTCAGAATTAGCTTTTTTATCAGAAGGATAGACCTTTGAAACAGAGTATTCCGACATAATTAAAAATTCTCCTTAAAAAAATTTTTTTACGTGCAAAAATTTTAAGGTTTGTGATATAATTACGCAAGTTTGGAAAAAAGAAAAAAAATCAATGCGGAGAATTGGCCGAGCGGTCGATGGCGGTTGACTTGAAATCAATTGAGGTGCAAGCCTCCGGGGGTTCGAATCCTCCATTCTCCGCCAGAATATTGAAAATCTTAATTAAGAATTTATAACAATAGATTGTAATCCCCGTGAATAACGGGGTTTTTATTTTCTCTGTGAAAAATTTTATAAGCCTGTAGCAACTAATAAAACCGTTAAAATCACTCATGGCACTGACTGACATTTCGTTAAAGCCGCGCGATAAAAAATATTCCGTTTCCGGGAAGACGCGGTGCGTGGGGAAGTGTAGCTAAAGATAATAAGGAATTTATAAATGCAACTACATGGATTTTGCGTACCGGAGCACTGATTATGGAGATTGTAAAAATACGCACGAACTTATTGAAGGAATTGACGCTGAATATCTTTTGGCATACAGAGGATACGATACTGACAATGTTATTGAAGTTATTGAACAAGCCGACAGGGCGAAAATGGAAGCGGTAATCCCATCGAATAAAAATCGAAAAATCCAACGGGGATATGATAAAAACATATACGAAAACCGCTGCCAAGTTGAAAATCGTTATCGCGTATTCCCGCAAAAACTTCAAAAGCCCATGCTTCAATCATTGAGCCTGCTATTTTATTCATATCTTTCAAAGGCAAGCCTAATTTTAGTATTAATGATTATTTTGTTATTACCCGCCGAAATTCGAGCATCAAGTTTCGAGATTATATTCTTATATGCTTTAATTCTTCTCATAACGCTTAAAACAATACGGAAAACAGAATACAATATAAAACATCTGCAGGAAACATGAAGCAACCGAACCTACCGGGCCGGGAATATATTTTCTTACTAACGGACAAATTACAAGATATACAACATAATACCCCAATAAACCGGCTATAAGTCGCGCAGCTCTTTGTATCATTGGAATATCAGTTGAAAATTTTACATAACGTCTTTCAAGTACCCAGCCGACAAGAAAAGCTGAGCACCAGCCGACCGCCCTGAAAGTATCGTTAGCCATTTTCGCGCCGTCTACGAGAATTTTTCCGTTAGCGTCATAATCTACAGGATAAGATTTCACAGCAGCATAAACAGCGACTATTACAGCTAAAATTATTCCGGTAAAAGCAACGGGTAAATCTTTATTCGGGTGAGTTTCAAGCCATTGCATTAATTTTAACGTCAGCCACATCACTAAAAGACCGAAAAACATTCCGACTAAAATATCCTGCGGTGTATGAACTCCCAAATAAATCCTGCTGAAAGCTACTAACAAAACTGCAATAAATGAAATAATCCGCAATGCTTTCGGAAAATCTTTCCTAACTACAGCACCGCCGAAGAGTGTTGCAGCATTCATAGCGTGGCCGCTTGGGAAAGAATATCCCGTAGCTTCTTTCATTGCATTACCATGAGGAATAATAGCAGCATCTCTAATCCAAGGGCGGTAAGCGCAAGCCGTTACTTTTAAGAAACCGTTGAGAATTCTGTTGCCGCTCCAGCCCATTAATAAATAAGTTCCGTAATTTTTGCTGAAACACCAATAAATAGCGGCGAAAACAACAATTACAGTGTCTAAATTACCGCCGACAAAAGTCATTTTGTAAAAGAAATTTACAAAAATTTCTCCGAAACCGTTGCGGAAGTTCTGCAAAGCTAAAAGTATTTCAATGTCCATTCTTAATTTTTCCCCTTTTATATTTTTATAATTTATTTTATCTTTTCAGTTAAGTTCATAACGCTTACAACAATACGGAAAAAAGAATACACTATAAAACATTTGCAGGAAACCTGACACAGCCGAACCTGCCGAGCCGGGTATCCATTTTTTTATTAACCCGCAAATTATAAGAGTTACAACGTAATAACCCAATAAACCTGTTATAAGGCGCGAAGCTCTTGTTAAAGCAGAAATATCAGTTGAAAATTTCACGTAGCGTCTTTCAAGTACCCAGCCGACCCAAAAAGCAGTACACAAACCAGCCGCCTTGCAAACATCTTCAGGCATTTCTACACCCTCTAAAAGAATTTTTCCGTTCACGTCGTAGTCTACTGGATAAGATTTCATAGCACCATAAACAGCTACAGCAACAGATAAAATTATTCCGATAAAAGCTACGGGTAAATCTTTATCAGGGTGAGTTTCAAGCCATTGCATTAATTTGAAAGTCAGCCACATTACTAAAAGCCCCGCAAAACTTCCTATTAAAACATCCTGCGGAGTATGAACTCCCAAATAAATCCTGCTGAGAGCAATTAACAAAATTGTAACTAACGAAATAATACGCAAAAATTTGGGAAAATCTTTCCGGACTACAGCACCGCCGAAAAGTGCAGCAGCGTTCATAGAGTGGCCGCTTGGAAAAGAATATCCGGCAGCGTCATCCATTGAGTTAAAATGAGGAATAATTCGGGCATCTTTGAAAAGAAGACGGTGAGCGCAGACAGTTGCTTTTAAGAACTTGTTGAGCATTCTGTTGCCGCTCCAGCCCATTAATAAATAAGTTCCGTAGTTTTTGCTGAAGCACCAGTAAATGACAGTAAAGACGGCAATAACAGTATTCGTACTGCCGACAAAAGTCATTTTGTAAGCGAAATTTACAAAAATTTCTCCGAAACCGTTGCGGAAATTCTGCAAAGCTAAAAGTATTTCAATGTCCATTTTTTATTTTTATTTTATCTTTTAGGATTTACTAACATTCCCATAGCCGGATAAATTGTGTTCATGGTTTCACGGGCAACTTTTCCTGCTCTTTCTGCACCGTCAGCTAAAATCTCATCAAGCAGAG
>CAMVMK010000058.1 GCA_947168585.1 uncultured Fretibacterium sp. | reverse complement strand
CGCACTCGCTGAGGTGTAAGTCGCACTCGCTGAGGTGTAAGTCGCACTCGCTGAGATAATTTTTTTTTCAGTATTCAAGCCAACTCACAAAGATAAAATTTTTCAGTACGTTCAGTACGTTCAGTACGTTTAGCTGACACTCGCCCCCTACTTCATAGGGGCGGTGTCCTTATAATCTCCCCGTGCCTATAGAAGAAAATGTGCCTCATTCTTTTCTACAGGGCAAAATTAAAATTAAAGGAGAAATTCAATGACTAAAGAAGAACGGCAGGATATAGAACGCTATATCAAGGAGCGGGCAACGGATTATTTCACTCCTGATAAGAGCGGAAAGGGTTATATTTGCCCTATTTGCGGTAGCGGAAGCGGCGCGAATGGCACGGGCATAACTGAAAATCCGAAAGATAAAGGACATTTCACTTGTTGGACAGGTTGCTTTAAGAATGCTGATATTTTTGAAATTATCGGGAAACAGTTTAACTTGACGGATTTTAACGAAATCTTTAATAAGGCTTGCGAGATTTTTAGAATTTCGATTGACCGCGATAACAATTACACGAGGCCAAGCCCGAAGCCTAATCCTAATACGGCTAAAAGCAACTCTACACCGACTAATTCAACATCAACCGCCCCCGAAGACTTAGCAGAATTTTTCAGACAGGCCGCCGCGAATTTAACTAAGACGGATTATCACAGGGGCATTAGCATTGAGACTTTGAAAAGATTTAATGTCGGATTTATGTCGCAATGGCGAGTTAATGAGAAAGCTCCTTTTTCGCCACGCCTGATTATTCCGAATGACGGAGGCGGGTATCTTGCGAGGGACACAAGGCCGAATTTAACGGAGCAAGAAGCTCAATATAAAAAAATGCGCCCTAAAGGTAAGACTATAAGCCTTTTTAATTCAAAAGCATTAAATCAGACTTCAAAGCCTGTTTTTATTGTCGAGGGAGAAATTGACGCACTCTCGATTATTGACGTAGGAGGCGAGGCCGTTGCTCTGTGCAGTGTGGCTAATATCGGGAAGCTGATTGAAGCCGTGAAAGAAAGGGCAAATAAAATTCCGCCGTTAATAATTCAGCTTGATAATGACATAGCGGGGCAGGCGAATATTAAAAAGTTAATTGACGGTCTGAAAGAAATCAAATTTTTTTCTTATAGGCACTTGGCCTTGCCTGAAAGCTACAAAGACGCGAACGAGTTTTTGATGAAAGACCGCGCAAAATTCACGGATTGGGTTAAGGCCGGAGAGAATTTAGACTTTACAGCCTCTAAAGAAGAAAATCAGCAAGAAGATGAAAAAGCCGCGCGTGAAAAATTTGAAAGCGAGGGCGGGGCTAATATTGTCAACGAATTTACGAATTTTGTTTTGAAAAATAAATCGGGCGGAGGCATTACAACGGGCTTTGAAAACCTTGATGAACTTCTTGACGGCGGATTATATCCCGGACTTTATGTTGTCGGAGCAATTTCAAGTTTAGGAAAAACAACTTTTATTATACAGATAGCCGACAGTATAGCGAAATCAGGACAGGGAGTTTTAATTTTCAGCCTTGAAATGTCAAAGTTTGAATTAATCGCAAAGAGTTTAAGCCGAATGTCTTTTATTAAAAGTCTTGAAGAATATCAATCGGCTTGTTATGCAAAAACTACCCGAAGCGTTTTATTAGGGCGTTATCGCAACGAAATTGACAGCAAGATAATCGCGGAAGCAATGCAGGATTATTCTGAATGGGGGCGCAATATTCACATTACGGAGGGGATCGGCAATATCGGAGTAGCTGAAATAAAAGCTAAAATCGAAGAGTTTAAGAAATTCAGAAATAAAGCCCCTGTTGTTGTAATTGATTATTTACAGATTTTAGCCCCGTTTGACTTGAAAATGACTGACAAGCAGAATGTTGATAAAAACATCTTAGAGCTGAAAAGATTAAGCCGTGATTTTGAAATTCCGATTTTAGGCATTTCGTCTTTCAATCGTGAAAATTACAATGCCCCCGTATCAATGGCAAGTTTTAAGGAGTCGGGCGCGATTGAATATTCTTCAGACGTTTTAATCGGTTTGCAATATGAGGGTTGGGATTATGAAGAGGGCGAAGCTAAAGAATTAAGAGAAAAAAGACTCCGCCGCCTGAAAAAGGATTTATGGCAAAAGGCGCAAAATTTAAGCAGTCAAGATATACAGCTTAAAATCTTAAAGAACCGCAACGGGATTAAGAGCGATTTACTATTTGACTTTTTCCCCGCTTTTAATTATTTCAGACCGAGAAGCGAGGAGTAAAGCGTGAAGACGACATTAGATACAGCTTTAATATCTCGAATGACAGGCGGCTTATGGCATGATAAATCAGAGAAATCCGCGCCGATAAAAGAAAAAACGGCCTCATTTCCTTTTTATAGGCAAGCCCCCGAACATGAAGAGCAAGAGAGCAGAGATATTGCAGAGCCTGTTGCTAAACTCAAGAAATTTATTAAAGAATATTACGTTGAGATTAATCCTAACACAGGGAAGCCGCAGACTTTTGAAGAATATATCTTTGAACTTATCACGGAGGCGAGGGACGATTTAAGGAGGGGTAACTATTTTGTAAAAGAGACACAAATAGAATTTTTAGGAGAGTTGGAAAGTTATTTAACAATATGGCAAGGATTGAAGACACGGCCAAGTTCAAAGCAGCAATAAAAGCCACGTGATTAATAATTCTGTCGGAAAGGTATAAATACATGGCGAGACCTCGAAAAATAGCTTATAGGGCTATTCTCGAGGGTCTTTTTTCTTCTCGGTGAAATTGTATCAGCCTGTATTGCTATCAAGGCGAAGACAAGCGGAGAGTTTTAATATCTGTTCTTGCGGTTAAACCGTGCTGCTAACAGCGGCGGAACAACACGGGAGGGGGATTTTCGCTGATAAGTCCCTGATACCAGCCAGCTTTATTGATAACAAGGCAGTATCAATGAAATTTAGATATTTACGCCGTCTTGAATCCTGAGAAACGGTATAAAGCAGGAATGTTTAAGAGTAAATAACCTGTTAAAGCCCTGATAGCAGGTGAGATTTTTTCTTACGGAGCAATCTCGAATAATTTAATGAAGTCGGAACGAACGCCCGAATAGTTCAAAGTTGAAATTAGGGGAATGGACAAGCAGTCCTTTTGCCGTACAAAAGGGATTTTAAGCGAGGCGTAAGCCCTAAAAAAGATATTACCGAAAATTATGATTATCGGCAATAATTATCACCGTGCTTATTATGATGTTGTTATTAAGGAGTAATAATATACAGAGTGATAATAATAACGCCTTAAATAATACCGTAATAATTATCACTCTATGTTATTGACATTCTTATTTATCAGAGTTATAATTATAGCCGTAATAAAAACAATTCTATAAATATAGGAGTGATTAATATGAAATCGCTAATTAGCGAGGTGATAAATCAAGAGCATAAATTAACAGAGTATGAATTAACAGAGCAATATTTTCAAGAGCGTCAATTATCACCGCACAAAAGTTTTGATAATGAAGTTATAATTAACAACTTCATTAATTTTCTTGACGTAAGCTCAAACACGGCTAACGCGTACAGAAAAGCATTGAAGCAGTTATTTAATTACTTCTATAATTACGGAGTTGCTAATCCTAACCGTGAAAATATACTTGCCTTTAAGAAAGAGTTAGAGAGTAAAGGCCGCAAACCGTCAACAATCGCCCTCTACTTAGCCGCTGCCCGACGCTTTTTCTCATGGACGGAACAATCAGGCATTTATCCTAATATCACAGTAGGAGTAAAAGCCCCGAAAGCTGAAAGCGGACACAAAAAAGACTATTTCGCCGCCGACCAGATTAAAAGCGTGTTATCTAATATTGACCGTTCAGACATTGAGGGCTTGCGCAATTACGCGATTATGGCACTCATGACAACGGGCGGCCTCCGTACTGTGGAAGTAACAAGAGCAAGTATCGAAGATTTAAGAGTTGTCGGGGGCGTGTCAGTTCTTTATATTCAGGGTAAAGGGAGGAATGATAAAACCGAATTTGTAAAACTCACAGCTAAAGTTGAAGAGGCTATCAGGGCTTACCTCAAAGCACGCGGAGAAGTCGAAATGCAAGCTCCGTTATTTTCGTCAGTTAGTAAACGTAACAAAGGAGCAAGATTAACGACAAGGACAATTCGCGGACTTTGTAAAAATGCCATGAAGCAAGCCGGATTTAATTCAGATAGATTAACGGCTCACAGCCTCCGACATACAGCGGTAACATTAGCTTTATTAGCAGGGCAGGACTTGGCCGAAGTTCAACATTTCGCCCGTCATCATAACATAAGTACTACACAAATTTACGCGCATAACATTGATAGAATGAAATCGCAGTGTGAAAACGTAATCAGCAACGCTATTTTTTAAGAAAAGGAGTTTTTCATGAACGTACACGAAGCAGTTAAAATTTACGTAAAAGAGCACTACCCTAACTCTCAGACGGCAACACAGCAGGAAAAAAGGCTTTACACAATTGTAAAGATTTTTTCTGATAATGGTATAACTATACCCACCGAAGCAGACTATGAGAACATTCTGAAACCAGCAATAGCCTCTAAAGGAAAAAAGCAAGGGCAACCTGCAAGTGAAAGAACGATTAACGACAGGATTAGCCTTGCAAGAAAATTTTACACCTGGTATCAATCGAAAGGAGATTTATCAATGATAGATAACAAAGTAATTAATAATGAACAAGAACAAACAGGACAGCCGGATTTTTCCCCCGAAGCCCTTAACGAGGCCAAGTCCGAACAAGAAGACGAAACACCGACTAAAAAGGCCGTAGGAAGACCTAAGACAGGACGCACCGAAAAACTCACGCTTTACACTACAGCGGAAACATTAGAAGAGTTAAATATGCTCATTGCTGAATATGGCACGAACATAACCGAACTCTTGAATAAACTCATTGATGATTATCTTGCTACTCAATCTAAGCAAATTGCTTGGCTCAAAGACCGGAAGCAACAATTTAATAAATTATTCGTAAAATAGGAGAATCTCAATGACTAATTCAGAACGCGGAAGACGCTTTTTAGCTGAACACTACGACACTCACCGCCTCGAAATCTTCTATGACGAAGACAACGCCCCTCACGTCAATTTGTGTGAGGTTAGGAAAGTCGAAGACGGCGAGATTATCAGCCACGAAAAGACGCTTGATATGACCGATATTTATGAACAAGTCGGGCAACTCAAAGCAAGCTGAAAGGATAAAATCAATAGGCCGTTTTCTTTCTACAGGGAACGGCCTATAAAGAAAAATTAGGAGTGATAATAATATCATGAATCCCGTTATGTTAGACTTTATTCTCAATGAAGAAGACAGGGAACACATTGAGAATATACAATTAGAGTTTTTGAAAGAGAAAATTATACCTCAAGCTAAAGAACTTAATTATGATTTTTTCAAGGAACAATTAAATCACTATTTTGATGAAGTCAAGTCGATATATGAAAATGCTTATAAACGTTCATTGAAATACTACACAGAACATTTTGATGAACTTCTACCCAGCTTAAAACAAGAAATTAAAAGCTATGCAGCATTCTGTGTCTCCTCGTTTGAGGCAGATAACAAGACAGGAGAAATAATACAACAATTAAGCCCGACAGGAATTAAAAATTACAAGAAAGCTATGAATAGGGAAATCGCGCCTTATCTCGAAATTCTGAAAAGCAACGCTCCGAAAGACTATGAAGAACTAATCAGCTTTATTGATTATGCCTTTGAACACAGGGCTGAACTTTACAAAGAAGAACGAGAGGCAATCAAGAAGGGCAAAAAAAAAGCCTCAATGCCTAAAGTATCTTTACCGCCTACTACAGCATTATCTCTAATGTTCAGCGGCAAGCCAGTAAATGTATTAGGCCTTGCAAGAGGGAGAGGCAAATTTGACCCCGCTTCAAGAAGATTAAAGGTTGGCGATGCTAATATATTTGCTCCTGAAAACGTTCAGAAAATAGGTGTTGGAGCAGCAAAGGCTTTTAGGTATATTCTTGCTGAATTTACGAAACATAATTCGCGACACATGCCTAAAGATAAGATAATCAATAGAATTTTCTTAAATGTTAGAGATTTTGCTGAAGCCAACGGCATTGACATAAATTCAAGCGACGCAATGAAAAATTTTAGGCGAAAGCTGAAAGGGAACTTAAATATATTATTGACGCATAAAATTAGTTGGAACGACAAAATAAAAGGCAAAAAAGAACATTTTCCCGAAATGACTTGGATAAGCGCATTCAAACCGGCAGGCGATTTATTCATGATTGAAGTTACTCAAAGCATGGCCGAAATTTTAGCTTTATTGCCTATGATATATTATTCGCGTGCTCTCTACAGCCTTGACGACAGAGAATTTAACGCGTTTGCAATCGGTGAAGCTATGTGTATTCACTATTGCCAAGAAAATAACGTCATTAAAGGAACTGAAAATAAAATAAGCGTTCTTAAACTCTTAGAAAAAACTTCGTTCCCGACCTACGAAGAATTAAAAGAACATAAAATGGGATGGGAGCAAAACGTTAAAGAGCATTTTGAAAACTGCTTAGAAAAACTCTATCAATGCGGTTTTCTTAAAGACCGAACATATTGTTACGCAGGCGGAATCGAAATTACGGACGAAGAAATGAGAGCCGGAGTAATTGACAGCTACGAAAAATTTATTTCTTTGCTTGTTAAATTTGAATTAAACGAATTTGACTCGCATGAAAAAAGGCTTACAGAAATCGTGCAGAAAAAAGCCGAAAACATAAAAAAACTTCAATCAAAGCGCAAAAATGAGAAAAAATCAGATAATGACTAAATATTATGGTGGTGTGAGTCGTAATCGTCATCAAAAGCGATTTTTCATAGATATAGTATATAACTATATTTAGGGAAAACACTAAGTAATTCTACGCTGAGGTGTAAGTCGCACTCGCTGAGGTGTAAGTCGCACTCGCTGAGGTGTAAGTCGCACTCGCTGAGGTGTAAGTCGCACTCGCTGAGATAATTTTTTTTTCAGTATTCAAGCCAACTCACAAAGATAAAATTTTTCAGTACGTTCAGTACGTTCAGTACGTTTAGCTGACACTCGCCCCCTACTTCATAGGGGCGGTGTCCTTATAATCTCCCCGTGCCTATAGAAGAAAATGTGCCTCATTCTTTTCTACAGGGCAAAATTAAAATTAAAGGAGAAATTCAATGACTAAAGAAGAACGGCAGGATATAGAACGCTATATCAAGGAGCGGGCAACGGATTATTTCACTCCTGATAAGAGCGGAAAGGGTTATATTTGCCCTATTTGCGGTAGCGGAAGCGGCGCGAATGGCACGGGCATAACTGAAAATCCGAAAGATAAAGGACATTTCACTTGTTGGACAGGTTGCTTTAAGAATGCTGATATTTTTGAAATTATCGGGAAACAGTTTAACTTGACGGATTTTAACGAAATCTTTAATAAGGCTTGCGAGATTTTTAGAATTTCGATTGACCGCGATAACAATTACACGAGGCCAAGCCCGAAGCCTAATCCTAATACGGCTAAAAGCAACTCTACACCGACTAATTCAACATCAACCGCCCCCGAAGACTTAGCAGAATTTTTCAGACAGGCCGCCGCGAATTTAACTAAGACGGATTATCACAGGGGCATTAGCATTGAGACTTTGAAAAGATTTAATGTCGGATTTATGTCGCAATGGCGAGTTAATGAGAAAGCTCCTTTTTCGCCACGCCTGATTATTCCGAATGACGGAGGCGGGTATCTTGCGAGGGACACAAGGCCGAATTTAACGGAGCAAGAAGCTCAATATAAAAAAATGCGCCCTAAAGGTAAGACTATAAGCCTTTTTAATTCAAAAGCATTAAATCAGACTTCAAAGCCTGTTTTTATTGTCGAGGGAGAAATTGACGCACTCTCGATTATTGACGTAGGAGGCGAGGCCGTTGCTCTGTGCAGTGTGGCTAATATCGGGAAGCTGATTGAAGCCGTGAAAGAAAGGGCAAATAAAATTCCGCCGTTAATAATTCAGCTTGATAATGACATAGCGGGGCAGGCGAATATTAAAAAGTTAATTGACGGTCTGAAAGAAATCAAATTTTTTTCTTATAGGCACTTGGCCTTGCCTGAAAGCTACAAAGACGCGAACGAGTTTTTGATGAAAGACCGCGCAAAATTCACGGATTGGGTTAAGGCCGGAGAGAATTTAGACTTTACAGCCTCTAAAGAAGAAAATCAGCAAGAAGATGAAAAAGCCGCGCGTGAAAAATTTGAAAGCGAGGGCGGGGCTAATATTGTCAACGAATTTACGAATTTTGTTTTGAAAAATAAATCGGGCGGAGGCATTACAACGGGCTTTGAAAACCTTGATGAACTTCTTGACGGCGGATTATATCCCGGACTTTATGTTGTCGGAGCAATTTCAAGTTTAGGAAAAACAACTTTTATTATACAGATAGCCGACAGTATAGCGAAATCAGGACAGGGAGTTTTAATTTTCAGCCTTGAAATGTCAAAGTTTGAATTAATCGCAAAGAGTTTAAGCCGAATGTCTTTTATTAAAAGTCTTGAAGAATATCAATCGGCTTGTTATGCAAAAACTACCCGAAGCGTTTTATTAGGGCGTTATCGCAACGAAATTGACAGCAAGATAATCGCGGAAGCAATGCAGGATTATTCTGAATGGGGGCGCAATATTCACATTACGGAGGGGATCGGCAATATCGGAGTAGCTGAAATAAAAGCTAAAATCGAAGAGTTTAAGAAATTCAGAAATAAAGCCCCTGTTGTTGTAATTGATTATTTACAGATTTTAGCCCCGTTTGACTTGAAAATGACTGACAAGCAGAATGTTGATAAAAACATCTTAGAGCTGAAAAGATTAAGCCGTGATTTTGAAATTCCGATTTTAGGCATTTCGTCTTTCAATCGTGAAAATTACAATGCCCCCGTATCAATGGCAAGTTTTAAGGAGTCGGGCGCGATTGAATATTCTTCAGACGTTTTAATCGGTTTGCAATATGAGGGTTGGGATTATGAAGAGGGCGAAGCTAAAGAATTAAGAGAAAAAAGACTCCGCCGCCTGAAAAAGGATTTATGGCAAAAGGCGCAAAATTTAAGCAGTCAAGATATACAGCTTAAAATCTTAAAGAACCGCAACGGGATTAAGAGCGATTTACTATTTGACTTTTTCCCCGCTTTTAATTATTTCAGACCGAGAAGCGAGGAGTAAAGCGTGAAGACGACATTAGATACAGCTTTAATATCTCGAATGACAGGCGGCTTATGGCATGATAAATCAGAGAAATCCGCGCCGATAAAAGAAAAAACGGCCTCATTTCCTTTTTATAGGCAAGCCCCCGAACATGAAGAGCAAGAGAGCAGAGATATTGCAGAGCCTGTTGCTAAACTCAAGAAATTTATTAAAGAATATTACGTTGAGATTAATCCTAACACAGGGAAGCCGCAGACTTTTGAAGAATATATCTTTGAACTTATCACGGAGGCGAGGGACGATTTAAGGAGGGGTAACTATTTTGTAAAAGAGACACAAATAGAATTTTTAGGAGAGTTGGAAAGTTATTTAACAATATGGCAAGGATTGAAGACACGGCCAAGTTCAAAGCAGCAATAAAAGCCACGTGATTAATAATTCTGTCGGAAAGGTATAAATACATGGCGAGACCTCGAAAAATAGCTTATAGGGCTATTCTCGAGGGTCTTTTTTCTTCTCGGTGAAATTGTATCAGCCTGTATTGCTATCAAGGCGAAGACAAGCGGAGAGTTTTAATATCTGTTCTTGCGGTTAAACCGTGCTGCTAACAGCGGCGGAACAACACGGGAGGGGGATTTTCGCTGATAAGTCCCTGATACCAGCCAGCTTTATTGATAACAAGGCAGTATCAATGAAATTTAGATATTTACGCCGTCTTGAATCCTGAGAAACGGTATAAAGCAGGAATGTTTAAGAGTAAATAACCTGTTAAAGCCCTGATAGCAGGTGAGATTTTTTCTTACGGAGCAATCTCGAATAATTTAATGAAGTCGGAACGAACGCCCGAATAGTTCAAAGTTGAAATTAGGGGAATGGACAAGCAGTCCTTTTGCCGTACAAAAGGGATTTTAAGCGAGGCGTAAGCCCTAAAAAAGATATTACCGAAAATTATGATTATCGGCAATAATTATCACCGTGCTTATTATGATGTTGTTATTAAGGAGTAATAATATACAGAGTGATAATAATAACGCCTTAAATAATACCGTAATAATTATCACTCTATGTTATTGACATTCTTATTTATCAGAGTTATAATTATAGCCGTAATAAAAACAATTCTATAAATATAGGAGTGATTAATATGAAATCGCTAATTAGCGAGGTGATAAATCAAGAGCATAAATTAACAGAGTATGAATTAACAGAGCAATATTTTCAAGAGCGTCAATTATCACCGCACAAAAGTTTTGATAATGAAGTTATAATTAACAACTTCATTAATTTTCTTGACGTAAGCTCAAACACGGCTAACGCGTACAGAAAAGCATTGAAGCAGTTATTTAATTACTTCTATAATTACGGAGTTGCTAATCCTAACCGTGAAAATATACTTGCCTTTAAGAAAGAGTTAGAGAGTAAAGGCCGCAAACCGTCAACAATCGCCCTCTACTTAGCCGCTGCCCGACGCTTTTTCTCATGGACGGAACAATCAGGCATTTATCCTAATATCACAGTAGGAGTAAAAGCCCCGAAAGCTGAAAGCGGACACAAAAAAGACTATTTCGCCGCCGACCAGATTAAAAGCGTGTTATCTAATATTGACCGTTCAGACATTGAGGGCTTGCGCAATTACGCGATTATGGCACTCATGACAACGGGCGGCCTCCGTACTGTGGAAGTAACAAGAGCAAGTATCGAAGATTTAAGAGTTGTCGGGGGCGTGTCAGTTCTTTATATTCAGGGTAAAGGGAGGAATGATAAAACCGAATTTGTAAAACTCACAGCTAAAGTTGAAGAGGCTATCAGGGCTTACCTCAAAGCACGCGGAGAAGTCGAAATGCAAGCTCCGTTATTTTCGTCAGTTAGTAAACGTAACAAAGGAGCAAGATTAACGACAAGGACAATTCGCGGACTTTGTAAAAATGCCATGAAGCAAGCCGGATTTAATTCAGATAGATTAACGGCTCACAGCCTCCGACATACAGCGGTAACATTAGCTTTATTAGCAGGGCAGGACTTGGCCGAAGTTC